>NZ_LJOQ01000085.1:72127-123218 GCF_001672255.1 Anabaena sp. AL09 | reverse complement strand
CAAATTCTTAGCCACTGACCACTGTACGGGCGAAGCATTTGGAGAACTATTTTTGGCAATGACCGATAATTTATCTTCCAAATGCTTCGCCCCTACTGACCAATTTAAAATCTTTCCCCAATGCCAAAATTGATCCGACTATCACCTTCATCAGTGACACCGTAATCTATGCGAATTGGTCCGAGTGGAGATTGTATCCGCAAACCTAAACCATAGCCATAGCCATTGCCATTTTTCTTTAACAATTGTGCAGATTGGGTACTACTTCCCAAGTCACTACCATAGTCAAAAAATAGTGCGCCACTGACAACCGAGAAAACCGGAAAGCGATATTCAACAGCAGCTTGGACATACTTACTACCAGTGCCTAATCTGCCCTCATCATACCCGCGAACTGAATTACTACCACCTAGGGTAAAGGCTTCATAGGGGGGTACATCCCCAAAGATTGTCCCCCCTTGCAGGTTAAATGCCAAAGTTTGGGGTTTTTTGCTAAAGCTAAGTAATTTAATCGGTAGATACTGACTATAGTTACCCCTAAGCCTAGTCATAAAAACACTACCTGTGCCTATAGGTACAGATTGATCAACTCCAAAGCTGAGGAAAGAACCTTTGGTGGGTTGTAAGGAATTATTGCGGAGATCCCTTTGTGCGCCCAGCTTCAATAGTAATAAATCATCTTCTCCTGAAGACGAAAGAGTGAGAGGAGTTTTATCACTGATGATATTTCCACTACTATTAAATATCGCTCCTTCCTTTCTCAAATTACCGTCAGCATCACGACCGGAAACCCGTTGATACTGGAGTCCAGCGGAAGCCAGCCACTCGGAATTTTTGAAAGGATTGCGGGAAAGGGGACGGGTAAAGGTGACACCACCACCTAACCGGGTAATCCGGGGGCGATCTTGTTGATTTGTATCCGTAATATTGTTAGGATCAAAGGTATCAATACTCTTATCTTTACCTTCAAAAATCAAGGAAACAGAACGACGACGGAAAATATTTGTCGTATATGAAGTGCGATAAGGATCACCAGCAATCCAAGGATCAGTAAAGCGCAGGTCAAATAGTAGTTCTCGTTCTCCTAACTGTACCTCTGTCCCCAATTTTTGATTTCTGCCCCCCAGGTTTTGCTGCTGATAGCTGATAGTTCCAAATAAACCACTAGCAGAGCTAATTCCCGCCCCAGCAGCAATAGAACCGCTATTACGTTCAGTTACATTTACTAGTACATTTACCTTGCTGGGGTCACTACCAGGAGCAAGGGATATAGGCTCAGTATCAGGTGGTTCAAACAATCCAAGTCCATATACTCGCGCTAAATCTCTCTGTACTGTATTTCGATTGAATACTGTTCCTGATTTTAATTCTAATTCCCGCGTAATAATATAATCCTTTGTCCGTCCGCGAATTGGGTTGCCTTTGTCGTCTACGAACTCACCATCTTTGTTCCGGAATCGGACTTTAACGCTTTCTACAACCCCTTCTGCCACTTGGAGGGTGACAACGCCATTTTCTGAGACTTTGGGCGCTCCAACTAAGTTGGCAAGTACATAACCTTGGTCTTGATAAAGTTTGGTTAATTTCTGAATGCCTTCGTTTAATTCCCGCAAGTTGAGAATTTTGCCATATTGACTGCTAAATATTTCGTTGGCTGTGGCAGCAGGAAGGACAGAGGCTACACCCGTACCAGGATTGGCTTCTAATTCTACTTTAGAGAGAATGGGATTGGGGGTAACAATAAAACTTACCCGCACACCAAGGGGGGTATCTTCTGGAAATGCTTGGACATTGGAGAAAAACCCAGTTCTAAAAATCGCACTGATATCTTCTTGCAGTTGGGAACGGGTGGTTGTTTGTCCAGCTTGGGTGCGAATTACTTTATAAACTTGGGTTTCTAGTTCCGGGGTGATTTGTCCTGTTTCTGATTTAATTGCTACCTCTGACACCAATACGCGGGCTTCGGTTGCTTCTGGATTGGGTGTGGGTGCTACTGTTGGCGGATTTAGTTTGTCTTGATTGGATTCAGTCGCAGGAGGTTGAGTCGGTTTTACTAGGGGAACTGGTGTTTTTTTAGGAACTATTGTCGGTTTGGGGACAACCTCAGATCCCTTTTTTATGGTTGTGGGTGATGTTGTTGAAGGATCTGGTTTTTTCTGAGTTGGTTCAGCCTGTGCTGTAATGGGAACTATTGTGGAGTTGGGTATAATTACAGATCCCTGATCTACTGATGTTGAGTTGGACTTTAAAGCTTTAATAAGAGGGGAAAATTTGTGAGATTCTCTTTCTCCAACTATTGGTGCTACCAGGGGATAAGATGCTGGATTTTCACTAGCATCACCTTTGACAAGATTCTGTGTTTCTGGCTGGTTTGTTGCTACTGTCAAAACTTCTGTGGTCTGTGGGTGACTATCAGTAGTTTGGGCATTTGCTTTGACAGAAATTGCTAAAGGGACGGTCATGGCTACCATAGCCATTAATCCGGGTGTTAAATGTTTTTTAATCATATTTCTCTTCACTACCACACACCATTATTTGTTAATTACTGGAAAAATTACTTACTCGACTTTGGAGCTTTCTACTACTTTTAATACTCTCTGCAAAACCTCCTGATAGGCATTTTCTACGTTTCCTAAGTCCCGACGAAAACGGTCTTTATCCATAATGCGGCGGTTAGTATCGGTTTCGGCTATGTCCCATAAACGACAGGTATCGGGACTAATTTCGTCGGCTAAAAGCACTTGCTGTTGTGAATCCATGCCAAATTCAAGTTTAAAGTCCACTAAGGTAATTTGGCATTTTTCCCAAAACTGCTTCAGAAATTCGTTGATTTCCAATGCAAGATGAGTAATTTGAGCAACTTGTTCCGGTGTGGCTAATTCTAGGAGAAATAAGCGATCGCTTGTCAGTAAAGGATCACCTAGATTATCATCTTTATAATAAAATTCCACCAAAGTCCGTGATAACACAGTCCCTAGTGCTAACCCAGTTTGTTGACACAGGCTACCAGCCGCAATATTTCTCACCACCACTTCTAAGGGGATAATTTTTACAGCTTTAACTCTCATCAGATTGGGGGCTGGACTATCAATAAAATGAGTTTTAATCCCCTGGATTGCTAATTGTTGGAACAGTTGACTAGATATACTACAGTTAATCATGCCCTTGTTTTGAATGCTGCCCCGTTTTTGAGCATTAAAGGCTGTAGCATCGTCTTTAAAATCAGCCAACAAAACCTCTGGATCATCTGTTGCGTAAAGAATTTTGGCTTTGCCTTCGTAGAGTTTAGAATTAACAGACATGGTAGTAGATACTGTTTTCGGTAATGGACTGCTTAAATCTGAAAGTTTCACTATTTTAAGTAGGGAACAGGGAACAGGGAACAGGGAACAGGTAATTGGTAATTGGTAATTGGTAATTGGTAATTGGTAAATAATTTTCTTCCTCCTGACTCCTGACTCCTGACTTCTGACTCCTGCTGTAAATTAAGTCTAGTATTACAAAAATAACTCTATTTTTTCACACAATTATGACCCATCCCTTTCTCAAACACCTACATAGTCCCGAACGTCCCGTTATCGTCTTTGACGGTGCAATGGGTACAAACCTGCAAACCCAAAATCTTACCGCTGAAGATTTTGGAGGCGCACAATATGAAGGCTGTAACGAGTATCTAGTCCACACCAAACCCGAAGCCGTCGCTAAGGTTCACCGTGATTTTCTCGCCGCTGGGGCTGATGTCATTGAAACTGATACCTTTGGCTCTATGTCCATAGTTTTAGCAGAATATGACTTAGCGGACCAAGCTTACTATCTCACGAAGAAAGCCGCCGAACTTGCCAAAAGTGTAGCTGCGGAATTTTCCACCCCGGAAAAACCCCGATTTGTAGCTGGTTCTATTGGTCCAACCACCAAACTTCCGACTTTGGGACATATTGATTTTGACACCATGAAAGCCTCTTTTGCTGAACAAGCAGAAGCCTTATTTGATGGTGGTGTGGATTTATTCCTCGTGGAAACCTGCCAAGACGTGCTGCAAATTAAAGCCGCATTAAATGGGATTGAGGAAGTTTTTGCTAAAAAAGGGGAAAGAAGAGCCTTAATGGTGTCTGTAACTATGGAAAGCATGGGAACAATGCTGGTAGGTACAGAAATCAACGCCGTAGTTACCATTCTCGAATCTTACCCCATTGATATTCTCGGTTTAAATTGCGCTACTGGTCCCGACTTGATGAAACCACATATCAAGTATTTATCAGAACATTCCCCATTCGTAGTTTCCTGTATTCCTAATGCGGGTTTACCGGAAAACGTTGGCGGTCAAGCACATTACAAACTTACGCCCATAGAATTACGCATGGCGTTAATGCACTTTATCGAAGATTTGGGTGTCCAAGTGATTGGGGGTTGCTGTGGGACACGACCAGCACATATTCAACAATTGGCGGAAATTGCCAAGGAGTTAAAACCAAAAGTTAGACAACCAATTTTAGAACCATCAGCCGCATCAATTTATACGACTCAACCCTATGAACAAGAAAATTCTTTCTTGATTATCGGTGAACGTCTTAACGCCAGTGGTTCTAAAAAATGTCGTGACTTACTCAACGCTGAAGACTGGGATGGTTTAGTCTCAATGGCGCGGAGTCAGGTAAAAGAAGGCGCACATATCCTTGATATCAACGTTGATTATGTGGGACGTGACGGCGTACGTGATATGCACGAGTTAGTTTCTCGTGTTGTCAATAATGTAACTTTACCTTTAATGCTGGATTCCACCGAATGGGAAAAAATGGAAGCGGGGTTAAAGGTAGCTGGTGGTAAGTGTTTACTCAATTCTACCAACTATGAAGATGGCGAAGACCGATTTTTGAAAGTGCTAGAATTAGCTAAAAAATACGGTGCTGGTGTCATTATTGGGACAATTGACGAAGATGGTATGGCGCGGACAGCAGAGAAAAAGTTTCAAATTGCCCAACGGGCTTACCGTCAAGCTGTAGAATATGGGATTGCGCCTACAGAAATATTCTTTGATACTTTAGCTCTACCGATTTCTACTGGGATTGAAGAAGATCGAGCCAATGGTAAAGCTACCATTGAATCAATTCGCCGCATTCGCCAAGAATTGCCCGGATGTCATGTCATGTTAGGCGTTTCCAATATCTCTTTTGGCTTAAATCCCGCCTCGCGGATGGTACTAAACTCGATGTTTTTGCATGAAGCTATGCAAGCGGGCATGGATGCAGCAATTGTCAGCGCGAGTAAAATTTTACCACTGGCTAAGATTGAACCGCAACATCAAGAAGTTTGTCGGCAATTAATTTATGATGAACGTAAATTTGATGGTAATGTCTGCGTTTATGACCCCTTGGGAGAATTAACCACAATTTTTGCCGGAGTCAAAACTAAACGGAATACGGGAATTGATGCCAGTTTACCCATTGAAGAACGTTTAAAACGTCATGTTATTGACGGTGAACGCATTGGTTTAGAAACCCAATTGACAAAAGCTTTAGAACAATATCCTCCCTTACAAATCATTAATACTTTCTTATTAGACGGAATGAAAGTTGTGGGTGAATTGTTTGGTTCTGGACAAATGCAATTACCTTTTGTATTACAATCTGCCGAAACCATGAAAGCTGCGGTTGCTTATTTAGAACCGTTTATGGAAAAGTCGGAATCTGGGAATAATGCGAAAGGAACTTTTGTAATTGCCACTGTCAAAGGTGATGTTCACGATATTGGTAAAAACCTGGTAGATATCATTTTATCTAACAATGGTTATAAGGTGATTAACCTGGGAATTAAGCAATCTGTAGAAAACATCATTCAAGCTTACGAACAACATAAACCTGATTGTATTGCCATGAGTGGATTGTTAGTAAAATCCACCGCTTTCATGAAGGAGAATTTACAGACTTTTAATGAAAAGGGAATTACTGTCCCGGTAATTTTAGGTGGTGCAGCTTTAACTCCTAAGTTTGTGAATCAGGATTGCCAAAATACCTACAAAGGTAAGGTTATTTATGGCAAAGATGCGTTTTCTGATTTGCATTTCATGGATAAGTTAATGCCTGCAAAAACAGCAGGTAATTGGGAAGATTCAACGGGATTTTTGGATGAAGTTGCAGAATCAACTAATGGACATCAAGAAACAGTAGATAATCCTGTTAAAGATAAAACACCTGTTGAACCAAAAGAAAAAGATACTCGGCGTTCTGAAGCAGTAGCGGTAGATATTGAACGTCCAAATCCACCTTTTTGGGGAACGCAGTTTTTACAACCTGATGATATTTCTTTGGAGGAATTATTCTGGTATTTAGATTTGCAAGCTTTGGTAGCTGGACAATGGCAATTCCGCAAGCCCAAGGAACAATCTAAGGAGGAATATCAGGCGTTTTTAGCTGATAAGGTTTATCCAGTTTTAGAAGAGTGGAAACAGCGCATTATTGAGGAGAATTTATTACATCCTCAAGTGATTTATGGCTATTTTCCTTGTCAGTCTGTGGGGAACAGTTTGTTGATTTATGAAACGAACCGCAGAGACGCAGAGGACGCGGAGGTAAGAGTTAGTTTTGAGTTTCCCCGTCAGAGGTCTTTTAATCGGTTATGTATTGCAGATTTTTTTGCACCGAAGGAGTCGGGAATTATTGATGTTTTCCCTATGCAAGCGGTGACTGTAGGGGAAGTTGCAACGGAGTTTGGACAAAAGCTATTTGCCGATAATAAATACACTGACTATCTGTATTTTCATGGTATGGCTGTACAGGTGGCGGAAGCTTTGGCGGAATGGACTCACGCTAGAATCCGCCGGGAGTTAGGTTTTGGTGATTCTGAACCGGATAATATTCGGGATATGTTGGCGCAGCGTTATCAAGGTTCTCGGTATAGTTTCGGCTATCCGGCTTGTCCGAATATCCAAGATCAGTATAAGCAGTTGGAGTTGTTGGGGGTTGATAGGATGAAGATGCACATGGATGAAAGTGAGCAATTATATCCTGAACAGTCGACAACGGCAATTATTACCTATCACCCTGCGGCTAAGTATTTCACGGCTTAATGTTTTATCCCCCTTCGTTTTGTGATGGAGGGGGATAAATTTTAGTTTAATTCTGCAAAGTGTCAATAATTAATTGTCTTTTGTAGCATAGTTATGCCAAAATTTACATAAATGCTTCTGTATCATTATGATTGGGCAAACATTACGACGGCGTTACAAAATTACTAAGGAGTTAGGAAAAGGGGGGTTTGGCAAAACCTATTTAGCTGAATACCCGGTTGATTTGCCTGTTACTCCCCAATATAACTGTGTTATTAAAGAACTTATCAGACCCTCAACACCAGAAATCAATACAGAAGAAAGATTTAAAAAGGAAGCAGCAATCTTATTCAAGTTGGGAAAAAACCATTCCCAAATTCCTGAACTCTACGACTTTTTTGAGGAAAATAGAAAATTTTATCTTGTTCAAGAATACATAGATGGACAAGATTTGAGTTATGAAATAACTTCAGGTCAAGAATGGAGTGAGGCTGAGGTAATTCACCTTTTAGAAGAAATTTTGGAAGTGCTAAGTTTTGTCCATGAACAAAATGTTATTCATCGGGATATCAAGCCATTAAATTTAATGCGCCGTTATTCTGATAATAAACTTGTTTTGATTGACTTTGGAATAGTTAAAGAAATCAGCACTTTGGAAGTGAATGCTCAAGGAAAAATAAGCAGCACTATTCCAATTGGTACTCGCGGTTATATGCCAAATGAACAGTCTAATGGACATCCTAAATTATGCAGTGATATTTATGCTCTGGGGATGACAGCAATTGAAGCAATAACTGGAGTTTCACCTCACCAATTACAAAAAGATCCCAATACACTTGAGGTTATTTGGAGAGAAAAAGCTCAAATAAGTGAACCACTGGCAGATATTCTAACCAAGATGGTCAGATATCATCATAAGGATAGATATACAGATGCTCATGAAGCATTACAAGCTTTAAAGCAAGCTGGTTTACCGTCAGAATCTCCTATTACTTCACTACATCCTATCAAGATTGGTGATAAGTATGGCTATATAGACCAGACAGGACGGGTAGTTATTCAACCCCAATTTGAGGAAGCTGATAACTTTTCTGAAGGTATCGCAAGCGTAATGATAGACGAAAAATGGGGCTATATTGGCAAAAGTGGACAGTTTGTTATCCCACCCCAATTTGATTGTGCTTGGGACTTTTCCGAAGGTTTAGCAATGGTAACGATAGACAATAAATGGGGCTATATTGCCAAGAGTGGACAGTTCGTTATATCACCTCAGTTTGAGGAAGCTTGGGACTTTTCTGAAGGTCTAGCGAGAGTAATGATAGACGAAAAATGGGGCTATATTAACAAAAATGGGAAATTAATTATCCCACCTCAATTTGATATTGCTGCGGACTTTTCTGAAAGTTTAGATTATCCCACCTCAATTTGATATTGCTGCGGACTTTTCTGAAAGTTTAGCAAGAGTAATGATAGACAAAATATGGGGCTATATTGGCAAAAGTGGACAGTTTATTATCCCACCTCAATTTGATGAAGCTTGGGACTTTTCTAAAGGTATCGCAAGAGTAATGATAGACGAACAAGAACGTTATATAGATAAGAAAGGAAGGTTTATTTATTAGCTGATAAATTAAAAGTCAGCTTTTTGATAAATATAAATATTTACTATCTCTTATATTCTTGGTAAATGAAAACCTGTATTCCCGATTTCGGTTGATTATTTTTTTTAATTCTAATTAGCCGATTAGCAAAATCTGGATTTTCACTCAGACAAGTATGCAGTATTTGAGATTGTCCTAAATAATCTCGATCATCTTTACAGATAATAATGCCAGTATGAGAAATTCCTGTTCGATGAAGTGCAATAAAATCATCTCGATTTAGTGTAACTAAAACTCGTTTCTCCTGAGTCGCAAAAGCCAAAACTTCATCATCTGGAATTCCTTGATTTGCTTGTCCTGCTTCGTAGGAAGTAAGCACATCATATTTCATCTGCCGCAATTGTCGCACAATTGCTAGAGGAAAGTTTTCATCAGCATACAGTCTGACCATTAATCATCCTCATTTTGAGTAAGAATAACCAGATCAATTTCTGAAGTATGCTGTTGATAATATTCCCAAGCTGCTATCAAATCTTCAGGTGTGAGACTGGGATAATTTTCTAATAATTCTCTATCATTTGCTCCCTGCTGACGCAACGAAACCAAAACCCATACGGGAATGCGGGTATTACGAATACAAGCATGGCCACCACAAACTCCGGGTGTTTTCTGCACTGCCTTTAGTTTAAGACGACTTTCTAAAAGTTTTCTTTCTTCTGGGGAAAGTGCTTCAATTACTTGAACAAGGGAATCAACCAATCGCGGATTCATAGCTTAAATTTTAGTGTGTTGAAATTAATATGATATTTTGCATAGTTGTTATTGTATCATATTTCATAGTTCCTCTTAACTCAACATTTACAAAAATATTTAATAGCAATATTCATGAAAACCGATTCTATTTTTTATCGTATTTTTCAAACCTTACCGCAATCTTTTTTTGAATTAATTAATTTACCCCCTAGTGAAGCAAATGCTTATGATTTTGCCTCTGTAGAACTAAAACAAACAGCGTTTAGAATTGATGGTGTATTTCTACCTACAAATAATCAATAAAAAATACCTATTTATTTTGTGGAGGTACAATTTCAAAGAGATGAGGATTTTTATTCTCGCTTTTTTTCAGAGATTTTTCTTTATTTACATCTCTATGCTTCTACTACACCCTGGCAAGCTGTGGTTTTATTTGCTAAACGTAGTATAGAACCGACGGAAATAGAACCATATCGCTATTTGCTAGAAAGTCCATTGGTAACTCGGTTATATTTGGATGAACTGGTGGATATACAAACATCCTTGGGATTAGGTATTATTAAGTTAGTGGTGGAGAAAGAAAAAGAAGTTCCAGCTTTAGCGAGAAATTTATTATCACAAGCAAGATCAGATTTACCGGATGAAAGATTGCAGAAAAATTTGCTAGATTTAATCCAGACTATTATTTCCTATAAATTACCCCGTCTCAGTCCCCAGGAGTTAGCAAGAATGTTTAGTATTAGTGATTTAAAAAATACCAGATATTATCAAGAAGTCCGTTATGAGGAGGCTTTAAATTACACTATGCGTATAATTGAACGGCGTATAGGTGGAGTTAGTCAGGATTTACAAGTAAAAATCAATAAGTTATCTGTGGAAGATTTGGAGAATTTAGGTTTAGCTTTGTTTGATTTTACCAGTAAAGCTGATTTGGTTACTTGGTTGAATAATCAAAATATTGCAGATGGTTAAACTAAATTACCCCGTCTCAGTTCCCAGGAGTTAGCAAGAATGTTTAGTATTAGTGATTTAAAAAATACCAGATATTATCAAGAAGTTCGTTATGAGGTAATTTTCAATTTTGTAATGCGTTTACTTGAACGGCGTATAGGTGGAGTTAGTCAGGATTTACAAGTAAAAATTAATCAGTTGTCTGTGGAAGATTTGGAGAATTTAGGTTTAGCGTTGTTAGATTTTACCAGTAAAGCTGATTTAGTTGTTTGGTTGAATAATCAAGTTATTTTTGAGGGTTAAATCCATCACTTTCTCCTTTGCAACCAAGCAAATACTTCCTCAACTGTGATGATTAAATTCACTCCTTCTAAAACTGGTAATATATCTGTTCCAATTAATAAATCTGGTAAACTATGAGGCTGATAAACTAAAATTGAACGCTCACTTGGATCAAGTAACCATCCAAGTTTTGTACCATGTTTAATACAATGTAAAATATTGCCAGTTACCTTGGTTTGACTTTGAGCCGGTGACAGAATTTCAATTACCCAAGCTGGTGCAAAATTAATCCCACTGCTAATAATATCACCGCTTTCATCTAATGGTATTTGATTATTATCAATAACTGCAATATCAGGAACTACGGAACGATTACCACAGCTACACCGCAGTTCTGGAAATGCTTCATAATCACTTGTTGCTGTGTCAATTACTGCAACTAATCTTTTTTGTAATAAACTGTGTTTACCTCCGCCCATAGGTTTTTGAATTGCTTCTGTGTTAATATATTCCCATGCTGGTGACTCATCAATAAAACCCAGTTTTAAGAATTCTTCTATGGTAATGATTTTTGCCAGAAATGTTGTTGTCATTTATTTAGACTCAGAGGATAACTGTTGCTGTTTTACCCAATTTCTAAAGGCTTTAAGTGTCGCATTTCTCCCGGCGGTTTTACTTTGTTGAAGATATTGGGGAATTACTGCAATTAAAGGTAAATTAGGAAAATTAAAACTTGACTGAGATTCTAGATAATTCCCATCTTGTAAGATATTTATTCTTAAATTACTATTCTCAAAACGCCATAATTCTGGAACTTTTAAGGCTTGATAAATATTTGCATGAGTGCGGGAAGTAATATCAATTTCTAAGGCTAAATCTGGTGGAGGATCTATTGTTAGATCTAATCGCTTTTTTCCTCGAATTAAAGCTTCATTTTTAATATAAAAACATTGATCAGGTTCTATCCCTTTTTCCATAAATTGATTTTTAAATGTGGTAGAACCAAGACATCTAAATTCAATGTCTAATTCTTCCAATAAAGCCTTAACTAAATCACTAATAATTTCTTTATCGTCTTCATGTTCTGGTAATGGTGCCATAATTTCTAATATTCCCTTGTCATAAGCAATTCGCGCTGCACGATGTTCTCCTAATTCTTCAAGAATAGTTTCTAATTCTGTCCAGGTGACATCTTGCAATATTACTGTTTGTCCTGGTGGTACATGGATGCGCTTTAATTCTAACAACATCTTTTCCACTCCTTGTTATTTAAACTTAATTTGATTATACTTGGGAATATTAATTCTGATTTCATGAATTATTATAACCAACCTCGTAACCAATAAATAAAAGTACCAATATATTCTTTTAATGCACTTGTGAATTGGTCTAAATTTTCAGTATCAGGGAGTAAATTGAGAATTGCGGCTTTTGGAGTGCTGGTAAGTTCTTGAAATTCACCTTGACTAACAAGAAAATCGGTTGGTGTGGGAATGACATCCATACCTTGACGGTGAAAAATTTTGAGCGATCGCGGCATATGGGCTGCTGAGGTAATTAATAATACTTTTTTGATTTGACGAGCTTCAAGAATTTTACGGACATTGACAGCATTATCATGAGTATTGAAAGAATCAGGTTCTTGAATAATTGCTGTTGCTGGAACACCAATAGATGTGAGAATATTTGCCATATCTGCTGATTCTGGCGAACCACTACCGCGCCAATCAATCCGGCCACCACTAAGGATAATTATAGGGGCTTTTTTCTGAAAATAAAGTTGTGCGGCATAAATTACGCGATCGCCGGCTTCACTTAAATCTACTGTCACCCGTGGCCAAGTTGCTGATTTAGTTGCACCACCTAAGACTACAATGGCTTCAGCATTGGGGATTTGAGTTGCAGGGATATTTTGCCATTCTAGGCTGCGTACCAAGGATTTAGCCACCCAAGCATTACTACATATTAGCAACAAAGCTAAAGATAAAGAAATAGCTATAGTCGCAATCCGGGGACGTTTCCGTAAAGTTACTAAAGCCACTATTAAACTCACACTTGCCAATCCCAAAGGGTAAAAAAATAGTGGTAGGATTTTAGATAAATATAAAAACATAATTAGTTAATTATTAATTACTTTTCCCAAAAGCGAAAATTGAAAGTTGCAGATTCCCGACGGAAACGTTTAGTAGGTTTTCTTTTGCGTCTTTTCGCATTTCTCTCACTGGGCTGTTCTGTCTCTTCTTCTTCCACAATCTCCTCAGATAATTGAGTTTGTAACGCTTCTTCACTGCGCCACCAACCAATTATCCAGCCACCACCAACTCCAGCAATAGCACCGAATATAATACTCATAGGGGCTGAATAACCGAGGAAAAGGCAGCCCATCATAAAAAACAACCAATATTTTAATCCAGCATCAATACCATCATTAGAGGCTACTGTAGCAGGTTCAGGACTATTATCATTGGCAAATGTGAACCACCCCAAAGTAACACCACCCATAATGGCTATGAATAGACTCAGAGGAACTGAAGCATGAGCAATTCTGGAGATAATAAATAAAAATAATCCAAACAACAATTGAGAAAGAAAGTTAGGTGAAGAAGAGAAAATATCGCCTAGCAGATTATTTTTTGGTGCCATAAGATTAGGAGTCAGGAGAAAGAATAATTATATCTCGTTCCCAGTCTCTGACTGGGAATGCTATCATGGAGGCTCTGCCTCAAATGTTATTAAAGGCAGAGCCTTTTAGAATTCATTCCCATACAGAGGATGGGAACGAGCAAAGTGTACTAAAGTACACTAAAAATTTTTGGTTTGTTTTAGTCATCTTTAGATGACTTGAGCTATTAGACAGGGAATTTATTCCCCGACGGGCTATGAATTTTAGGTTAATTTGACACTTACGAGCAATGCTAAACCCTGACTTCCTAGACAAAAATTAAATCAATTCTGATAATTGCGTGTCTAGCGGTTGAGTTGTATCTACAACTGTTATATAAGGTTGTTCTTGATTTGTAAATGGTTCAGATTGCTTGATTTGGGATGCTAATAAATCAGCAGTTGCATCAGCAATATCACCAGTGCGGTTCAGCAGTCGTTCTGTGACAACTTCTAACGGTGCGGTGCAGTTGATAATATGTACAGGTAATTGATGCTGTGTAGCTTGAGAAATAGCTGCTTCCCGTAAATCCTGACGATCATATTTGGCATCTAAAATTACAGACCAACCTTGATTAGCCAGTATAATTCCTAATGCTAACAATCGGCTATAGGTTTTTTGCGTCATTTCCGGTGTATAGATTTCATCCCCACCTTTTTCTAAGAGGGGAATTCCTGCTAAATGCTTACGCACAGCATCAGAACGGAGATGAACTGCATTGAGTTTTCGGGCTAAATATTTAGCTGTGGTACTTTTACCAGCACCAGATAAACCCGACATCAAAATCAGTTTTCCCTGTTGGGGTTTAGTATATTCCCACGCTTGACGATAATATGCAGATGCGGTTTTTGCAGATTCTTCTTTTACCGCAGCCGGGATGTTAGAATCATCTAATAAAAAGGAATTTACCTTAGCTCGCACATAAGCCTGACGGCTTAAATATAAAGGTAATACCTGTAAACCTTCCCAGTCTCCAGTTTGCTCTACATAGGCATTTAAAAAGGCATTTCCTAAGTCTTTTCGTCCTCTGGCTTCAATATCCATGACTGTAAATGCTACGTCATACATAACATCCACAAACCGGAAAGGCTCATTGAATTCTATGCAGTCAAATAGCATAATTTTGTCATGCCAAAGAGCTATATTTCTGAGGTGTAAATCGCCGTGACATTCACAAATATAGTTATTGTCAATTCTGCTTTTAAATAGTTCTGGATGTTGGACAAAGAAGTTATCTGTATATTGTTTTGTTGCCTCAAACTGCTCTTGTGTCTGAGGTCTACCAATATAGTTTTGAGTTTGCTGATAATTCTCATCAATTGCTAATCGTATTTGTGAGACTTCCCCAAAACTACGAATATAATCGTTTGTGACTGATTCAGCATGATATTGAGCGACAACTCTTCCCAATTCTTCCAAATGACTTTCTTGCAAATTTCCACTGGCAAAAAGTTCACTAAAAAGGGCTTCTTGGGGAAATTGACGCATCTTTACTGCATATTCTACAACTTCTCCTGTTCCCCCTAAATGGTATTGTTCACCAACTAAAGTTACGGGTAGAACTTCTAAATATAATTCACCTGCACCACGTTGATTTAAGCGCAATTCTTCTTGACAAAAATGTTGTCGTTTTTCTAAGGTGGAAAAGTCTAAAAAACCAAAGTTGGCTGGTTTTTTCAGTTTGTAAGCATAATCTCCTGTGAGGAGGACATAGGAAATATGAGTTTGAATTAATTGAATTGGTTCTGTTACAGAATGAGGATAAAATCCTGGTTGTAACATTTGTGAAATTAAATTTGGGAGATTGGTTTGTGTTAGTAGGGGCGAAGCATTTGGAAGATAAATTATCGGTCATTGCCAAAAATAGTTCTCCAAATGCTTCGCCCGTACAGTTGTCAGTTGTCAATGGTAAGAGGGATTTTGATACTCTTGCCTTTTTACCACAAAAAAACCAGGGCTAACCCTGGTTCTCTTCGTTATTATTACCTGAATTTTAGCCTTTAGCACCAGCAAAAAAACTGATGTGGTAAGGTGTGCCTTTGGCTGGGTGAATCTGAACTTCGCGAAGCACGGTTGTACCAGTCCACTCTAATTCAGCAATGCTGAGTTCCACTTCGGTTTTATTAGGAATAACTTGCTTGAGCAAACGTTCTACAACTTTAGCGTCAAGAACTAGAGAAATTGATTCAATCCCGTTGTGACCATACAAGTTGGCGGGAATTAATCCAGAACGGCGCAAAGCTCTGGGTTTGCTACCTTCTGGGCGGGTTTTAGATTCGAGTGTGATTGCCATATAAGTTGTTAAGTTGTTAAGTTGTGAGTTGTTAGTTGTCAGTTGTCAGTTGTCAGTTATCTTGCCACTGACCAATGACCACTGATTAAACTGGTGTACTGTTAGGTTGTAACAGTGCGCGTTTGGGACCGTGAATAGGATCTTCAACAATGATAGTTTGATCACGACTTGCTCCCAAGGAAACAATTGCAATCGGCACTTCCATTAATTCTGCCAAGAATTTCAGATAGTCCAGTGCTTTTTGTGGTAACTCTTCCAGGGTACGACAGTGACTTGTTGACACTTGCCATCCTGGTACAGTTTTGTAAATGGGACGACAACGGGCGAAAAGACGAGCGCTGGTGGGGAAGTGTTCGCAGCGTTCACCATCAATTTCATAAGCCACACAAACATTGATTTCCTCTAGTTCATCGAGAACATCAAGTTTGGTAAGTGCCATACAATCCATGCCGTTAATGCGAACTGCATAACGACCAATAACCGCATCGAACCAACCACAACGACGTTTACGCCCTGTAGTTGTGCCAAATTCTGCACCGCGATCGCCTAACAAGTCACCAATTTCGTCATCTAGTTCCGTGGGGAAAGGACCTTCTCCCACTCTTGTCGTGTAGGCTTTGGATACACCAATTACCCGATCTATCATTGTTGGTCCTAGTCCACTCCCCACACAAGCCCCCCCAGCGACTGGGTTGGAGGATGTGACATAGGGATAAGTTCCGTGATCTAGGTCAAGTAATGTCCCTTGTGCGCCTTCAAACAAAATGTTCCGTCGTCGTAAAACCGCATCGTAGATTTTCAACGATGTATCAACGACGAAAGGACGCAAGCGTTCCGCATAACCTAAATACTCCTCAATCACTTCTTCTGGATTGAGAGGTGGCAGATTATACAGCTTTTCTAAAATGGTATTTTTATAGTTTATCGTCCACTTTAACTGCTCACGGAGTCCGTCGGTGTCCATCAAGTCTAATATCCTGATGCCTATCCGCTCAGATTTATCGGCGTAGGTAGGACCAATACCTCTACCTGTTGTCCCGATTTTATGATTTCCCCGTACTTCCTCTGATGCCTTGTCAATCATGCGATGATAGGGCATGGTGACATGAGCCGTCTGAGATATCAACAGATTAGCCGTGGAAATATTTAATTCTTCTAGTTGTTCGAGTTCTTTAATCAAGACTTGCGGATCGATGACTGTTCCACAGCCAATGATACACTCGGTTTTTGGATACAAAATACCAGAGGGGATTAAGTGCAGCTTAAACGTCTGACCTTGGACTACGATTGTATGCCCAGCGTTCACTCCCCCTTGGTAACGTACCACCACGTCTGCGGAGCGGCTGAGTAAGTCAGTTATTTTACCTTTTCCTTCATCGCCCCACTGGGCACCTATGACAATGACGTTAGCCAAGAGATTATATTAAAGGGTAAAGTTTCCACAAAGATCCATTATTAACATATTTTTAATATTTTGTCAATAAATTGGGCATAACATTATTTACGGAGTATCAATACCTTGGCCAATTTACGAGGGTGAGATGATCATGCTTTAACTATGTAATGTGCGATAAGTTAAATTTTGTAATATTCTATAATTATCGCTGTGATAATATGTATCTAAATTTATGGACTTAGAACCCGCTACGGTGCTTGGAATTTCCTTTTGTGCGGCGTTAGTTGCTATTACTGGTATGGCAATTTACACATCTTTTGGACCCCCAAGCCAGGAATTAGATGATCCCTTTGATGATCACGAAGATTAACAGATTTATTGATTTAACATGATGGTTGGCATTGTCCACCCTACATTCTAGTCAGATGGGGTAATTCATGAATTATCCCTCCCATATCTATACTTTGAAGATCTACCTCTAAGACTCAGTAGGTGATGTAGTTGCAGATGCTGGTGGTGAGATCTGTTGACTCTCAGAAGGTGCAGATTCTTCTCTCTGTTTAGTTGTATTTTCGGAGGGAATATCAGTAATAATAGGAGTTATTTTTTGTTGATTATATTGAGGAGATTCGATAGGAGTAGAGGTAGAAGTCGCTTTTTCAGGGTTTTTTTTGGTGGTTGCTCTTTGTTTTTGTATTTGCCGTTCTTGAAGTTTACGGTGACGCTGTGATCCTTTAATGGCAAAGTTAACTGAGGCTCTTACCCCTTCTCTTCCCTCTGCTGTGGGTGTTAATTTCCACTCTTGTGCAGCTTGTTGAGCGGCTTGATCTAGTTCGCTATCACCACTGGAACGGACTAACCGAACTCGCGTAACATTACCCCGGCTATCAGTATCAATAGCGACTTCTGCATTTCCTTCTATGCCACGCTGTCTGGCTCTATCTGGGTACTTAATTTGACACTGTATACAATCCGCACGATTCAGTTTAGAACTGTTTTCTATGGGAGGTTTCGGTGCGGTAGCTATTGGTGTATTTTCTGATTTTGGTTTATTCCCACTTTCATTACCTGTACTATTTCCAATTCCATTACCAACACCAGTACCTGAACCAGTACCATTACCTGTACTATTTCCAATTCCATTACCAACACCAGTACCGTTTCCAGTACCTAAACTATTTCTTGAGCGATCGCCTAAATTGCCTAAAATATTTTTATTCTGCGGTAACTGTGTGGAAGCGGTGGAGTTGCTAGGGATATTGTTGGAACTAGCATTAGGTTGAGTTTCTGACTTTAATGGTGTGATTTTTGTGGGTTTTGTCTGCACTTGGGGTTGAGTAGACGCTAGGGTATTTGCGTTTTCATCTAATTTTTGTATTGGTTTTGTTTCTACTGGGGGTGGTGTTGTCGCAGGTTCAGGAGTTGTGTTTTCTATTGGGTTAGTTTGTACAGGAGTTAATGTTTTCGCTGGTTCACGATTTGTAAGTGTTTGGGATTGTTTACTGATAAGGTTAGTAGTGATTTTTAGTTGAGCCTGTTTGGTTATGGGTGCGACAGAAGACTTAATCATATTCAGGGCTGTTTCTGTTGGTGTAGAAATTCCGCCACCTTTATTTCCACCACCATCACCGGAATTTACCTTTTGTGGAGATTTTATCTCTACTGGTAGTTGGGTTACTTCCTGGGGTATTGTTTCCAGAATTGTCACTTCAATGGGTTCTTCTCTAACTTCAGGGAATTTGAGAAAAAATTTGTTAATAGCTAAAGCTAGTATCCCAATATGTAATACCAATGAACCAATTAGACTAAAGAAAAGAAAAGTCTTTAATGCTTCAGCTTCTTTTTCGCGCTGTTCTATAGTGACACTTGAAAATTCCATATTTTCTGACTATTTATGATAATTATTTTCTTGATTTAGAATCCACTAAAAGATGATATCAACAACATCTATGCTTTGATGAATTTTTCTATTTAGGCAGGGAATAATTAATTTATTTTATTCATGGAATGGAGAATTTATGAAAATATTAAGATATTAAAGAAAAGCCATTTACCATGCTGATGATATTTTTGGTTGTACAGTGGTTACTAAATCTAATTACTAATAAAAAGACTGAGCGGGACAAAAAGCCCCGCACATTGTTAAACCATCAAATTAGATGTAAATTTACTTCTTCCAGCCGTTATCAGCTTGTTGTAGGACATAAGCAGCTACATTTTCTATTTGCTCTGCTTTTAACCGACCCTTAAAGGCTGGCATAGCACCTTTACCATTAGTAGTTTGATAAACAATTGCTTCAGCCGAGTACATACCGTACTTTTCCAAATCTGCTTTCTTGAGGGTTTTTTTCGCATTAACTAAATTTCTGCCACCCGCATGACAAGAAGCACAATTAGCACTAAATACTTTAGCTCCACTGGCTGCGTCTGCGGCCAAAGCAGGACTACTGAAGGCAAAGTTGAAGATAGCTATGCCTAATAATAATACTGAGACAATCTTTTTCATCTGGTGTTCTCTCGACAACAATGTCTGAATCGGTGCAAATATCCTCCCTAATTCTCATTTGATTTCGTTGCATTAGTCAAACGACAGGCTGTCAAACTTGGCTGAAATAATTGAGAATTTCAGATTAATTGATTGATAGCTTCAGGGTTTAGGCAAAATGTAAACTTATATGAATTTAAATTGAAGAAGAGCAAAAAGAAATTAATAATGAAGGATAAAAGGGAGATTTGCTATATTTCCTCTTGTATCCTTTAAACTTCATTTTTGAGTGGCTAATTTGGTCAGATCCTTTTCAGTCACCCGACAAATCCGCCAATCTTCTAAAATATCTGCACCCATATTCCGGTAAAATGCCTGCGCTGACACATTCCAATCTAAAACACTCCACTCTAAGCGCCCACAATCCCTTTCTACAGCTATTTGGGCTACTTTGGACAAAAGTGCTTTACCAATACCTTGGCGGCGATATTCCGGCAAAACAAAGATATCTTCTAAGTAAATTCCTGGCTTGGTGAGAAATGTAGAATAATTATGAAAAAATAGGGCAAAACCTACAGCCTTACCTTCAAATTCGGCTAGGATTGCATCTACGTATTTTGGTGAACCAAATAAATGATCCTTGAGGGCTTCAGCATTACCAATAACAGCATCAGATAGTTTTTCATATTCAGCAAGTCCCTGAATTAAGGCAAATAAGGTATGAGCATCACTGGGTTCGGCAAAACGGACAATTAAATTAGTCATTAGTCATTAGTCATTGGTCATTGGTCATTAGTTCACATTTTATACTCAAGATGTCTAATTTTTTTTAACCACAGACAACTAAGCATTTGGAGAACTATTTTTGGCAATGACCGATAATTTATCTTCCAAATGCTTCGCCCCTACTAACAACTGACAACTGACAACTAACAACTGACTAATGACTTATACCAACCAACCTTTTAACCGCTTGGCTATGTGGGGACGGCGTAATTTCCGCATGGCTTTACTTTGGATTTGACGGACTCGTTCGCGGGAAAGGTTAAACATATTCCCCACCTCTTCTAGGGTGCAGGGTTCACTGCTAGTGAGTCCATAGCGCAGGGAAATGACATCTTTCTCTCGTGGGGTAAGTACGTCTCCGAGAACTTCCCAAATCTCCTGACGCATCATGTTTTCGTTCATTTTGGCTTCGGGAGACTGGTTGTCTTCATCTTCTAGCAAATCCATTAATTCTGTGTCTTCTTCTTTACCGACACGGTGGTTAAGGGACAGGGCTTGACGACGCAGTTGTTGAAGTTGACGCAGTTGGTGAACTGTAATTTCCAAAGCTTCGGCCATTTCGGCCTCTGTGGGATTCCGAGCGAGTTTTTGTTTGAGTTCCCGTTGGGCTTTTTTTAGTTTATTAAGTTTCTCAACAATATGGATTGGTAAGCGAATAGTTCGGGCATCATTAGCGATCGCTCTAGTAATTGCTTGTCTAATCCACCAATAAGCATAAGTAGAAAACTTATATCCTTTATCAGGATCAAATTTTTCAGAAGCGCGGTTTAAACCCATTGCTCCTTCTTGAATTAAATCGAGAAAAGGGACACCACGATTTAAATATCGTTTAGCAATAGATACGACTAACCGGAGATTGGAGCGAATCATTTTTCGCTTGGCCACTCTACCTTGATACAAGCGGCTTTCCAGTTGTTTTTCTGTTATCTCTAATTGCGAAGCCACCTGCACCTTACTAGGCTGCGCTCCTAGTTCTAATTCCAAAGCTGCTTGCAATTCTTTGACTTCTTCTAAAAATCTCACCCGTCGCGCTAATTCCACTTCTTCATCAGGTTTGAGTAGGGGATAACGCGCCATTTCCTTAAAAAATGCGCCAACAGCATCATCATTTTCGGTTTTATTATATCCCGAAGGACGGGCTGCGGCCATGTCATCGCCATTGCGCTCTTCTGATGCCAAGTTTTCGACAATTGTAGCATCTTCATATACTACTTGATCTAAACTCTCAATTGATGGTTCTTCATGATCAGTAATATTCTCTAGTATTTCCATTGTTCCCAATTCAGCAAGATTCATAGTTTCCGTTAGAGATGGTTGCTTTGTTTGGTACATAATTTCATGACAACAGCCTCTTTCAGGCTTGGTAGTTTTCCCTTGAGGACAAATACACCCTTCTTCTCTAGCAAAATCTTCTCTTTTTAATCATTCCTCGTCTGGAATGGAAATCAGTATTTGTCCATTATTTTTAGTTCTGGCTAGATACGACCTATAATCATTAACGACTTTAGCACTCACAAAAAACTATTTTTTTCAGAAACCCAATAGACATATTCTCTATGCTTTTCTTGATTACTAAATAGATCAAACCCCCTAAGACTGACTTTAGCAAATATCAAAAACATAGAGAAAGAAGCCTATCTATCTATCTTAAATGATCTGGGGAAAAATCAGTTGCTTGTTGCCTGTAGTTTGTACATAGCTTCCGTGTAAAGGTGATAAATCACCGAAAAATGATATATATTAAATTTTCGTGTATTTTTTGCAAAGTTTTCAGGTTTGTCCGGCTGAAATCATCAGAGTAATTGAATAAATCGCCATTTTGGTACTAGAGTTATTTATCTCTCCGAAAATTTACTAAATGATCCAAATTACAAAAATGGTAACTTCTAATCCGGATAATATTTATCGTTTAAAAGCATCTCATATTCAAAAAATATTTAATATCTATCAATAGGTTGAAAAACTCTATGCCTTATTTCGTAGCTCAATCTCATGATTGATTAATAACATAATTTACTAGTTAATCAAGATGTTACAAATCACATAAAAATCTGGAAGTTTAATCACTTAATTACCTACTTACTCATGATTACTCATTACTTCGGCATATTTCTCAAGATAGGTTTTGCAGCTTGAGTATCCCAGTCGGTAAGTCAACAAAGCATTAAAAAATCTGATCAAGACTGTGTAAGCTACTTGCTCAAATTTAAACTTTCAATCTTCAATTATTTATTGCCTAAATTGTAGAAGCTAAAAAATTAAAAATTAAAAATTAAAAAAGCAGATTACACAAGCTTTTGTCAAATTTTTAATGGTTGATTGACTTACGCCGTTGTGTACTAGTAGATTACATAAATTAGAGATTATCAAGGATTATGGGTAATTGAAGTATTGTAAAATACTATTTACACAAAGTAAAACCAAAGGATAGAATTAAACCTTGTCGGTGAATACAATATTTGTTTATAAATCGAAAATTTATGTATAGTATTGGTGCAAAATCATCTGTTATCGCTGTAGCTGAACCGGGAGGATCATATCAATCTCCAGCAAAATTACCTGAATGGGTGGAAGTGCTTGTAGACTGTCCAGGATGTTCAGATTTATTTACCTATAAAATCCCAGCACAGTTAGCAATCAAACCAGGAGATATTTTAAGCGTTCCCTTTGGTGCGACACAGGTAGGGGCGATCGCTATTCGCTTATTAACTCAACCGAATCTAGATATTCCCTTAGAAAAAATTCGAGAAGTAGAAGATGTAGTTAGTGAAGGGTTTTTCCCTGCTGGTTATTGGACATTACTCAACCGAGTTGCGGCTTATTACTATACACCGCTAATTCAAGTTATTCGCGTCGCTTTACCACCGGGATTATTAGGAAGATCACAACGTCGTTTACGGTTGACTTCTCTGGGTAAAAAAAATCTGGCTATTTATATTAGTCCTATAGCCCAGCAAGTAATTACACTTTTAGAAAAAACCCCAACAGCAGACTATAGTTATCACTACATCCAACAAAAAGTTAAAGCCGCATATCGCGGAATTCGGGAATTAATCCGCTTAGGTTTAGCCGAAAATTATTTAGAACCGCCACAACTTACCAAACCTAAATTACAAAAAGCTGTCACACTTCTAGATAATAATCATGACGATTTAACAGCCCGTCAAAAAGAAATTGTGGAAGTTTTGCGACGACGAGGGGGAGAAATATGGCAAAGTGAATTATTACAACTTTGCAGTACCAGCACTTCCACCCTAAAAGCCTTAGTAGATAAAGGCTATATAGTCATTGAAGACAGGGAAATATTACGCAGAGAACAAGGCCCCACAGTAGCCGCAGATTGGGCAAAATCCTTAACACCAGCCCAAAATAACGCCTTAGAAACGATTAATTCCTTAACCGGATTTGCTCAAGTATTGCTACATGGGGTGACAGGTTCAGGAAAAACAGAAGTATACTTACAAGCCATATCACCATTACTCGCACAAGGAAAATCGGCCCTTGTTTTAGTTCCCGAAATCGGACTCACACCTCAACTTACAGATAGATTCCGCGCTAGATTTGGTCACAAAGTCCACGTTTATCACAGCGCCCTTTCTGACGGTGAACGTTACGACACCTGGCGACAAATGCTCACAGGAGAACCGCAAATCATTATCGGGACTCGCAGCGCCATTTTCGCCCCTTTACCCAATCTAGGCTTAATTATCCTGGACGAAGAACACGATAGCAGCTTTAAACAAGATTCTCCTATTCCCACTTACCACGCCCGCACCATCGCTCAATGGCGAGCCGAATTAGAACATTGTCCCCTAATTTTAGGTTCTGCGACTCCCTCTTTAGAAAGTTGGGTAAGTGGAAATCAACTATATTTATCATTACCAGAACGCATTAACTCGCGCCCATTACCACCTGTGGAAATCGTGGATATGCGTCAAGAGTTGAAAGAGGGAAATCGGTCTATTTTTAGTAGAAAGCTGCAAAATGCGCTGCAACAATTAGCAGAAAGACAACAACAGGGAATATTATTTATTCATCGGCGCGGACATAGTACCTTTGTTTCTTGTCGCAGT
The DNA here is from genome assembly GCF_001672255.1 of Anabaena sp. AL09. Taxonomy (NCBI): domain Bacteria; kingdom Bacillati; phylum Cyanobacteriota; class Cyanophyceae; order Nostocales; family Nostocaceae; genus Anabaena; species Anabaena sp. AL09. The sequence goes on along the minus strand of NZ_LJOQ01000085.1, from coordinate 98,894 downwards.
TGTGGTTATGTGTTGGAATGTCCCCATTGTGACGTATCCCTAGCTTATCATCATGTGGAAGAGGGAGCGCCGGAATTATTACGCTGTCATTATTGTAATTATGGGCGTTTACATCCTCCCCATTGTCCTGAATGTAGTTCCCCTTATTTAAAGTTTTTTGGAAGCGGTACTCAACGGGTAGCGCAGGAATTAACTAAGCAATTTCCCAATTTGAAAATAATTCGCTTTGATAGTGATACCACCACCACTAAAGGTTCACACCGGAAACTTCTTACCCAGTTTGCTAATGGTGAAGCCCATTTATTAGTAGGGACACAAATGCTGACAAAAGGGTTAGATTTACCCCAAGTTACCCTTGTGGGTGTAGTCGCTGCGGATGGATTATTGCACTTATCTGATTATCGCGCCAATGAACGCACATTTCAAACTTTGACCCAAGTTGCGGGAAGGGCGGGAAGAGGGGATGATCCAGGGAGGGTAATTGTCCAAACCTATACTCCAGAACATCCGATTATTGAAGCAGTGCAAAAACATGATTATCAATCTTTTGCTGATGCAGAGTTAGCACAAAGACAAACTCTGAATTATCCTCCCTATGGGAGATTAATTTTATTGCGATTAAGTAGTTTAGATCCCATTCAAGTCCAAAACACAGCCCAAATCATTGCTACATTTTTGAACAATAAAGAAGGATTTGAGATATTGGGACCTGCACCAGCTAGTATTTTACGAGTAGCTAACCGTTATCGTTGGCAAATATTACTCAAGTTTGATCCTGACGCTTTACCAAATTTACCAGATTGGCCAGAAGTGCGAACTGCTTGCAGCAGCGCTTCGCTATCGCTTTCTCCTGCTTCTGTCAGTTTAACAATTGATGTAGATCCGATTAATATTATGTAGTCGAATGATTTAAAACGAATCATAAAATCCATTAATTCATCTGCGTTTATCTGCGTTTATCTGCGGTAAATAATTCTTGAGATACTACTTCATGCAGCTTCATATTAATTTGCAATAACTCAAACCCCCAAAAATTAGTTAAATTAGCGGTATGCTGCAATGAAGAAACCATAGAGACAAATATGCCAAGAACACAGAAAAACGATAACTTTGTTGACAAGTCCTTTACCGTAATGGCAGATATCATCCTCAAGATATTGCCAACCAACCGAAAAGCTAAAGAAGCTTTTGTTTATTACCGAGATGGGATGTCCGCACAGGCAGAAGGCGAATACGCTGAAGCTCTAGACTACTATAAGGAAGCCTTAGAAATGGAAGAAGACTCCAATGATCGGAGTTATATTCTCTATAATACAGGCTTGATTTATGCCAGTAACGGCGATCATGATAAGGCTTTAGAGTATTATCATCAGGCCATTGAGTTAAATCCACAATTACCCCAAGCCTTGAATAATATTGCGGTGATTTATCATTTTCAAGGTGAAAGGGCTAAGGAAGCCGGAGATCATGACGGTGGAGAGGCATTGTTTGATCAAGCATCCGATTATTGGATTAGAGCAATTCGCATGGCTCCCAATAACTATATTGAAGCTCAAAACTGGATCAAAACCACCGGGCGATCGCAAATTGACATATTCTTTTAACTTAGTAGTCGGTTATACAATTTTACCTAACAACGGACAACTGACAACTAACAAGCATTTGGAGAACTATTTTTGGCAATGACCGATAATTTATCTTCCAAATGCTTCGCCCCTACTGACAACTGACAACTGACAACTGACAAATTATGATTGATAGTGAACAAGTTCGTAAAGTTGCTAATCTCGCTCGTTTAGAATTAACAGCAGATGAAGAAGCACAATTTACTACTCAATTGGGTAGTATTCTGGATTATATAGAACAACTCAATCAACTGGATGTCACCAATGTCATACCGACAACCAGAGCTATTGATGTTAGCAATATTACCAGAGAAGATATTCTTCAACCCTGTCCTGACAGAGAAGCAATCCTCAGCAGTGCGCCTCAACAGGAAGGTGATTTTTTCCGAGTTCCCAAAATTCTTAATGCTGATTAGCTAGGAACTAACTGAAGATATAGGAAAGAATCTTTTCCTTTCTCTTCAATTTCTACTGCAATATCAACACAAAAGAGTAGAGACGCTCCGAGGAACGTCTCTACATCCCCGTAGGGACAGGGGATTAGGGGATTAGGTTTTTGGGTATGAGTTTAATATAGCAGATGATTTTTTATTTGCCAAGTATTTGACAACTATTTTCCGTATACTAATATCAAAAAACCGAGTTGTATTTTTTCGAGCCGGACCACTAGTAGTCTGTCAATCTAAAAATGACGGGTAAAGGCAAGCAGGGGGAGAAGAGGGGCAGGGGGAGTAGGGGAGGGAAAACGCTATTGTAATTCATCAAGCTAAATCGAGTTTAGAAGAGTGGAAAAATCTCTAAAAATGGAGATCAAGAGGGTTGACATTTGCTTTTAAATTTGTTATCATGAAATTGATAAGGAAGAACTGTCTCGCCATAAATAATTTAACTACCATAAAAAATACCCATCCAGTCATTGCGCTAGGTGGGTATTAATCAAATAAGGGCAGGAATTCCCCGCCCTTTGTGAAACTACTTGCTTTCAGTGAAATCAGCATCAATGACATCATCACCACTGCCAGAAGGAGGAGTAGAACCACCAGCATGAGGTTCAGCACCAGCAGCGCCAGCAGCATCACCAGCTTGTTGATAGATATTGCTACCAATAGCAAACAGAGCTTGTTGCAGTTCTGGCATTAACTTCTGGATTTGAGCATCATCTTCTTTCGCAACTGCTTCTTTTACTTCCTTGACCAAACCTTCAACCTTAGTCTTATCAGCAGCGGGGACTTTATCACCCAACTCTTCCAACTGCTTTTCAGCTTGATAAGCTAAAGAATCAGCTTGGTTTTTGCGTTCAATTTTTTCACGACGTTCCTTATCAGAAGAAGCATTTTGTTCAGCTTCTCTGACCATGCGTTCTACATCATTCTTATCGAGAGTAGAAGCACCAGTAATACTAATAGATTGTTCCTTACCAGTTCCCTTATCCTTAGCCGCAACGTTGAGAATACCGTTAGCGTCAATATCAAAAGTCACTTCAATTTGGGGAACACCACGGGGAGCAGGAGGAATACCATCCAAACGGAAAGTTCCTAAACTCTTATTATCATTGGCAAATTCTCTCTCACCTTGGAGAACGTGAATTTCCACATTACCTTGTCCGTCCACCGCAGTAGAGAACACTTCTGATTTTTTGGTAGGAATTGTAGTGTTGCGAGGAATAATCTTAGTCATTACCCCACCCAAGGTTTCCACACCCAAGGATAATGGTGTTACGTCTAACAACAAGATACCTGTAACATCACCAGCCAAAACACCCGCTTGAATAGCAGCACCAACAGCTACCACTTCATCAGGGTTAACAGTTTGGTTAGGTTCTTTACCTAACACCCGTTTAACCACATCTTGAACAGCGGGAATCCGGGTAGAACCACCAACGAGAACAACTTCGTCAATATTGGTCTTATTTAACTTCGCACCTTTGAGCGCATCTTCCACAGGAATGCGGCAACGGTCAATTAAATCAGAACAAAGTTCTTCAAACTTAGCGCGAGTTAAAGTTGTATCTAAATGCTTGGGACCTTCTTGGGTAGCGGTAATAAATGGCAGGTTAATTTCTGCCTGGCTAACGCTAGAAAGTTCAATTTTGGCTTTTTCAGCGGCTTCAGTCAGACGTTGTAAAGCTTGTTTGTCTTTACGCAGGTCAATCCCTTCGTCTTTTTTGAACTTTTCTGCTAAGAAATCAACGATTTTTTTATCAAAGTCGTCACCACCCAGGTGAGTATCCCCAGATGTTGATAATACTTCAAATACACCATCACCTACTTCCAGAACAGATACGTCGAAAGTACCACCACCCAAGTCAAATACGAGGATAGTTTCATTGCTCTTTTTATCAAAACCATAAGCTAAGGAAGCAGCAGTAGGTTCGTTGATAATGCGGAGAACGTCAATACCAGCGATTTTTCCCGCGTCTTTTGTGGCTTGACGTTGGGAGTCGTTGAAGTAAGCAGGAACGGTAATTACAGCTTGGGTAACGGTTTCACCCAGGTATTTACTAGCATCTTCTACTAATTTGCGAAGAACCTTCGCAGAAATTTCTTCAGGTGCAAATTGTTTACCAGCACCGGGAGAATCTACTTTAACGTTACCGCCGCTACTGAGAACTTTATAAGAAACTTCTGTAGCTTCATTGGTAATCTCTTCAAAACGACGACCGATAAAGCGTTTTACAGAATAAAAAGTATTTTCGGGGTTCATTACCGCTTGGCGTTTAGCGATTTGACCAACTAAATTGTCGCCATTTTTGGCAAACGCAACTACTGAGGGTGTCGTCCGAAAACCTTCTGCATTAGCGATAACGGTGGGTTTACCACCTTCCATTACTGCCACGCAGGAGTTTGTCGTACCTAAATCAATTCCAACTACCTTTGCCATTTTGGGTGTTTGCTCCGTATAAAATTACTAAATGAATCAGAGAGAATATAAAATTGCATTAACTAACTGCCAATAACAATCAGTTTGGTTAGGCCTCGCTGGGAATTAAACCCCAAACTAAGCTAATATCATATAAACTCAGTGGTAGCCATTCCATGAAGGGTGGTTTACCGAACCGTTAGGGGAACGGTGAATTTTATAAATTATGTCTAGTGGGTTCATGGATTTATGTGCTTTCACATTGACTAATGTATGGTAATTAATACTTTGAGGAATTGGGGTGAACCGTAACTTTATAGTCGTATTTGCCGTCAAACCCTGTCGGGAATTAAAAATTAAGAATTAAAAATTAAAAATGATACCCCTTACTCCGTAATAAGGGGCTTGGTAATTGTCAATTATTTACGAAGCAGGACGTTCCCCTTGTTGAAACTTCAGCCATGCCTGTTGCAAGGCAGTTGGGGCAGGATTGGTGACATCATAAATGACAATTACATTAGTCAAAGGTCTACCGGCAGGAACTATAATATTAGTCTTGTTGGCTAAGGCTCTAGATGCTCCACCATCTAAATTCATAGCTTCATAACAACCAATCGCTTTCATTGCCTCCGCTTCTTGTTGTAAAGTGAGGTTAATTTCAAAATTTGCTAAAATCAGCTTTGTGCCGTCCTGGGTAAAACCAATTGCTGTTCGGGCGCTATTACCTAAAACAGCAGGATCTTTAAAACCTTCAATCCTGGGGTTTAACCGGATTTCCCCTTGTCGCAATAATCTTGGTCCACAAGTTAGGGAAAACCAATGTTTATTCCATTCTGGTTTACCGTCTATTCTGGCTGTCACCATTTCTGGTTTATTACCGACTCCTAATCCCAAAGTAGTCCCAAAGTTTTCCCAACGACTGTATTTCACAAATTTTCCCCCGGCTACCATGTTACCCATAACCGTTTTTTGGGGATTTTTGGCAAAAAATGTGCCGTTAGCAACTACGGCAGCCTTATAACGCGCCACTAATTTACTAAATTCTTCATCACCACTGGTTTTTTGAATGGTATTCGCAAAAGCGGCGTTTTTGGCTAAACCCATTGTAATCAAGGTTTTTGGATCTCTGAGGTCAACTATGGTTTGATAAAAAGGAATACCATTAATTTGACTTTTGTTTACCTGTACAGTTTGGGCATAACTAGGTAATGTTAAGGTTAATCCTTGTGCTAAGGTTGCCCCACCCAGAAATAAAAAGGATCTGCGGCTGATTTTGCTAATTGTCATAATTGATGTTTATTAATTCTTTGTTCTTCTTCCTGACTTTGGGCAACCACAGGGGGTTGCCCCTACCTATTTTATGAATAATCGGTATATTATTTTTCACAAGCCCTATGGGGTTTTGAGCCAATTTACCCAAGAAAGTCCCAAACATATCACTCTGAAAGAGTATATAGATGTTCCCGATGTCTATGCTGTGGGGCGTTTAGATTGGGATAGTGAGGGGTTGCTGTTGTTAACAAATGATGGACAGTTACAGCATCGTCTAGCACATCCGCGTTTTGGTCATCAACGTACCTATTGGGCGCAGGTGGAACGCATTCCTGATATTGATGCAATCTATAAGCTACAAAGTGGGGTAGAAATTCAAGATTACCGGACTCGACCTGCTCAAGTTAGGTTATTGTTAGAAGAACCATCCATAGTCCAACGTATTCCACCGATTAGATTTCGGAAAAATATTCCCACAGCTTGGTTAGAAATGACCTTAACTGAAGGTAAAAATCGCCAAGTCCGTCGCATGACGGCTGCTGTGGGTTTTCCGACTTTGCGGTTAATCAGAATAAGTATTGGTAATATTCAATTAGATGATTTATCACCAGGACAATGGCGAGAACTCACTTCCTTAGAAGTCACAAGATTAAATCATTCACCGGAAAGATAGATTAAGGGACTGTAATACCAGTATACAAAAGAGTGTTAACAATACCACTTAATTCTCAAGTTACATAATTTTAGTCATTTAATTCTGTCCCGTTGGAATGTTCGTGGCTAGAGAGACTGAAAGCACCTTAGCAGGAAAATCAAGGAACTCCCACTATGCTGATTTGCCCCCAGTGTAAATTTGAAAACCCTGATAGTAATAAGTTTTGTCAAAGCTGTGGTACATCCTTAGCTCATAAAATCTGCTCTGAATGCAGTGCCGATATAGCTTTAGATGCACAGTATTGTTATAAATGTGGTGCAGAATCTAGCACAGTTTGGTACGCGCTCATTACTCACGCAGTAGATCAGGTAGTTTCTGTTATGGCAAAAACTGCGGAATTCACCCAAAATTTAGAAAATATAGCGGACGAGAGTGGTGATTCTAGTCCGTTTTCCAAATTTGTTTTAGATTCTTATTTAGATTCTCCGCAGCGTTATCGCTTATTAGAATCTCCACAAGTGATTGGGGATTATAGAGAAGTCAAGGTTCTAGATTGCCAACCTTACGAAATATCACTGATTGGGGCCATGCTTCAACATGAAACTAAGATCGATACAACGACAATTCCGGATCTAGCGCCAGCTTATCTAGAATTGCAGATGAAGATGCACCCAGGAATACCCAAAATTCATGATGCTTGGCAGCAAGATCATCTGCAAATAGTCTTGTTGGCAGATAGATCCAATTATCCTATGTTGCTTGATGTTTGGCAAAAAGACACAACCAGCCCGGTGGAAATTTTACATTGGTTTGATCAGATGACTCAACTTTGGGAGTTACTCGAAGCTGTGAATTGTCGCCAAAGTTTGTTGGAGTTATCGAATTTGCGGTTAGATGAAGACCAAGCTTTGGTATTACAAAAGTTATATCCTGATGATGAGAAGCTCTTAACTATTAAAAGTTTGGGTCAGATGTGGCAAACTTTGTTTAGAGAATCCCAATGCACTCAATTTGGCTGTGTGGTAGAAATATTAGAGGATATAGAATCTGGGAATATTCAAACTCTGACACAATTGCGAACTGCTTGTAGCAGAGCTAGTTCCCTCCAGGACGCTCCGCGAACGCTATCGGAGTTAGAAAAAACAGCAGAAATATTTACTCAGGAAAAACTCAATGCTTCTTCAACTATTTTGCAACTAGGTGATGAAACGGAAACCAGGACTGATGATGCCCCAACTGTGGTGCTATCCATGCAGCTAAGTAGCTTGGAATATGCAGCATCTACTGATGTTGGTCGTCAACGCAATCACAATGAAGACTATTTTTGTGTTGATAGTCAGGTTCACAAGGTAGAATTACCAAGAAATAGCACGATTACAGCACAGGGTTTATATATTCTTTGTGATGGTATGGGTGGTCATGCTGGAGGTGAAGTAGCCAGTGAATTAGCGGTGAAGACTATCCGTAAATACTTCCAAGAAACCTGGGTAAATACAGAATTACCTCGGAGGGAATGTATCCGTCATGCGGTTTATTTAGCTAATCAAGCTATTTATGAGCTTAATCAAAAAGAAGCCCGTTCCGGTATTGGTCGCATGGGTACTACTTTGGTCATGCTGTTACTTCAGGATAATCAGGCCGCAATTGCTCATGTGGGAGATAGTCGTGTTTATTGCCTGACCCGCAAGCAAGGACTAGAACAAATAACTGTAGATCATGAAGTTGGTCAACGAGAAATTGCTAGGGGGATAGAACCGAGTGTCGCTTATGGACGTGCAGATGCTTACCAACTTACCCAAGCTTTGGGTCCACGCAATGAAGATTCTCTCCATCCTGATGTGACGTTCTTTGAGATCAATGAAGATATGCTTCTGGTATTGGTATCAGATGGTTTATCAGATAATGACTGTCTAGAAACTCATTGGCAAACTCATCTTCAATCTTTATTAAGTTCTGCTAGTAACTTAGAAACGGGTATTCAAAATTTAATTGAATTGGGCAATGAACATAACGGTCATGATAATATTACAGCTATACTGGTACGGGTAAAAGTCCGCCCATCTCAACAAAGTTGCTTATAAAATTAGTTTTTTGATCTTAAATTTTAGGTTGTATTGTGATTACTCTGACCCTATTAGAAAAAAGCACACAAACACCGCTTAAACAGTGGTGCTTTGAGGGTTCTACCGTCGTTCGCATCGGTCGGGCGGTAGATAATCACGTTATTTTGGCTGAAAATTTAGTTTCTCGGTATCATTTAGAACTGAAATTAGTTACTAATGCCGGAGGAGATGATTGGGAATTAATTAGTCACGGGACTAATGGCACTTTCCTCAATGGCTCTTTGGTGACTAAATGTATCATTCCTGATAATTCTTTACTGCTATTAGCTCAAGGTGGTCCTCTACTCAAGGTACAGATTCAGGAATTATCTTCTCTACTTATCCAACCTTCACCGTCAGGAGATGGGGAAATTAGTCAGAAGATAACCCCGGAATACTCCAGCACTGGTTGTACTCATGAGGGGAATCATCCCCAGAATGTCTTTTGTGTTCACTGTGGTCAACCAATTTTGGTACAAAAGACTATTCGTCATTATCAGGTATTACGCACTATTGGCAAGGGTGGCATGGGTACTACCTATTTAGCTTGGGATAGTGTTGGTGAAATTACTGGTGTACCACAATTACTGGTAATCAAACAGATGAATGCTGATATGGTGAAAATTCCCAAGGCTCAAGAGTTATTCATCCGAGAAGCTAGTATTCTCAAGTATCTTAATCATGCAGGAGTTCCCAAATATTATGACTTTTTTGTGGAAGATGGTAAAAAATACTTGGCTATGGAGTTAATTCATGGACAAGATTTAGACAAACGAATTCGCTTAACTGGGCCTGTAACTCCGAAACAGGCGATCGCTTGGATGGTACAAACTTGTGATATTCTAGATTATCTTCATCACCAACAAACACCACTAATTCACAGGGATATTAAGCCGGCTAATTTAATGGTGCGTGGTGGTAATAATAGTATTGTGGTGTTGGATTTTGGTGCTGTTAAGGAAATTGGCACAAAACCAGGTACCAGAATCGGTGCTGAAGGCTTTTGCGCTCCTGAACAGGAACGGGGACAACCTCTTACCCAATCTGATTTATATGCTATTGGTCCGACGTTAATTTTTTTATTAACCGGGGAAAATCCTTTAAAATTTTATCGGCAAAGGGGACGGAATTTTCGGTTTGAGGTTAAAGGCATTCCCACAATCACTGATCAATTAAGACAGGTAATTGAGTGTGTGACAGAACCTTTACCACGCGATCGCTATCATACTGCAAAGGATTTGGCTCAAGCATTAAGATCAGTCAGCAGTTAGCAAAATCTGGTGAGCGGTTAAGTTCAATTCAGGAAAAATCTGGGAAATTATTGGCTCATTGTCTCTAAATTGGTTAATTTCATACTCATCACCAATTAGAGAACAAACTGATATGGTAGGTTGTTTTGGTTCACCAACGAATTTACCAGCGCCAAAAGGTTGATAATCAACAATCCAGTATTCTTTAATTCCCATTTCTTCATAATCACTATATTTTCTATAGTAATCAACTCGCCAATTGCTACTCACTACTTCGATGATTAATGGTACAGAATCACCTTGAGTTACCGTTGCTGTTTTTTCCCACAGGGCTTCATTGACTAGATTTGTGGGATTTATCAACAAAACATCTGGACAATAGGCTGATTGCCTTGTTTGCGGTTTAACTAATGCCTGTTTGGGAATAAAATAGGGAAGATTTAAGCGGCGGCACTCTATAGCTAATTCTATAGTTAAAAACCCGGTTCTGCTTTCGTGTTTTCCTAATGGCGGATTCATCTGAATAATTTCCCCATCATGCAGTTCATAAAATCCGCCTTCTGGTTTCCATTTAATAAACTCTTCAAAGGTTACTAACTGGGTTTTAGGTAAGGTTTGAACCATAATTTACCTACCTTGATAAAAATGCTATGTTAAGATACTGAATCCCAGATCACTATTGTGCTAAATCTATAATAGAATCTCGGCGGAATTACACCTACCATAAAAACAAGGATTAAGCACCATCCTTGTTATAGGTAGAGGTAGGCGTATTTACATCAAGCTATGTTAGATATAGCCGATCTAATTTAGATGTTTAATCGTCGTCCCACTTTTCTACTGCTAATAAATCACCAATTGGATCTTGAGTGCTAAATCCAAAGTCTAGCAATTCTTGTTTCCAATGTTGCCATTCATCGCCATAGAGTAAGGCAATTTTCCAAATCCTATCATTGGGTTTGATAATATTGGATTCTACGAGTGATTGCACGTTGCGCTGCAATTTCACCATTGGGTGAATTACTTGCTGAATCATAAACTCGGTGTATTTCAGATTTTTGTGTGTAAATTCTTGATCAAAACAGCTTTCCGGTTGCAATTATTACCTGCGCGTAGAGCAATTATAGTTTGGCAAAGCTAGTTCCAACTTTTCCACTATACCATAACTAACAAGAGTAAGTTGCTTGGGAATTCGGTTTTGTCCGGTAATCACTACTACTAACCGCTATTTAGGCTGAAAAGTGGTGGTGATATCCAGTTTGCAAGGTTTTTAGGCTTGCGATCGCCATGATAACGCAAGTAGAGAAAATTGACACGAATTTCTCAATTTTAATTGTGGGATGAATGTAAATAGGTAATTGTTTTCCCCGAATTGAAGGAGTTGCGCTGCTAGTCTAGCCTAATTAGGGAACGAATCTACCTTTAGACCTGCAACCCGTTCTTATTCGCTCCGTTAGGTGTAGGTAAATTTTGATCCAATTATGGGAGCAGAAGCACAAAAATCCGTGCTTGTCTGATAGTTCAAAATGATATTATGAATTAATATGGATTATTAACAATTGTGATGCTATTTCGATCAGGAAGTTAATTTAGTAGTTAATGGCAAACCTTACCTGTACAAATCAATCAAATCAGGAGAAGATTATGATCCATCAATCTGTTACTAAAAGCAGTAATTTTTATGCACAAGATCATAATTTGTGGTTAGAACAAACTGCTTATTTCTCAAGCATTAGCTGTGGTGTTAAGTCTTTCTCTGTCAACTTGAGATCGCATCCCCTCAACTTCCCAAAAGTATCGTTATTTGTGTAAGTTAGAGGGTGTTTGAAAAGTTATGGTTGATGTATCAAATATTTTTTGGATTTTTATTGTTTCCCCCCTTTACAAGGGGAAAGGGGGGTAGCAATGTGATGAAAATTACGGAATACCACTTTTCAAACATCCTCTTACACTTGCTGATTCTGATCTGATATACTGATAATATGTAAAAATAATCAAATCTAGTATTTTATGATTAATAATCACCAACTCATCACAGCAACATCCTCAACTACACCCTGGAACGATTTATTATTAGAAATTGCCCAAACTCCAGAAGAATACATACCAGAAATATTGGAAATTATCCGTTTATTTCGTCAAAATTTGATCAATAAACCAACAATTTTGATAAACACAGAAAAACACAATTTAGACTGGCAAGAATTTATTAATCAAACAGCAGGAAGTTGTGCTGATGATCCAATTATTCTGGATAATTTAGGTATTGATGATACTTTAGATGATAGCTTAGAAGAAATGATTAATCGTTAGGAATACAAACTGATGAAATATTTATTAGATAGTAATGTTTGTATTCAATATCTTAATCAAAGATCAGAAAAGATTATTCAGCGTCTTCAAGATTTATCCGATATAGATATAGTAGTTTGTTCTATTGTCAAAGCCGAATTATTTTATGGTGCAATGAGAACTCATAATCCTGCGAAAACTCTGCAAAAGCAGCAGGAATTTTTAGATCGGTTTGTTTCTTTGAAGTTTGATGATGAATGCGCTGTAATTTATGGTGAAATTCGTAGTAAATTGGCTGCTAAAGGTACTCCTATAGGAAATAATGATTTACATATTGCTGCTATTGCTATAGCTAATAATTTAACTTTAATTACTCACAATACTAGAGAATTTAGTAGAATTGATAATTTAAAATTAGAAGATTGGGAGATTTAGTAAATACCGATTACTAGGTCGCGCTAGTTCCCTCCGGGACGCAATGCGAAAGCTATCGCACTCCTTCCACTCCCCAAAAAGCGATACCTGCGCTAAAATATCCTTAGTTCAAGGAATTGGCTATGAAAATAAAAGCAATTATTTGGGAAGAAGACGGTGTATGGTGTGGTTCTGTACCAGCTTTACCAGGATGTCATACCTGGGGTGAAAGTTATGAACATTTATTAGAAATGTTGAAAGATGCTGTTCAAGGTTGGTTAGAAGTTGCTAGTCAGCAAGAAGAAGTTGAACCACAAAAACAGTTGATTGAGCTATCTTTATGAAATCCGTTTCTGGTAAATATCTGTGTAAGATTGTTGAACGCTATGGATGGAGTTTGAAAAGAATTACGGGTAGTCATCATATCTATGTTAAAGAAGGTATGGGTGTGATTCTTTCTATCCCTGTTCATGGAAATCGTGATCTACCTACGGGTACACTCAGAAGTATTTTGAAAGATGCTGGTTTGACTGAAGAAGATTTAGATTAATTTCGCTATCGCAAAATGTTTCGTAGGAATCGCACATCTTCCCAAATATTGCTGTTTTGTTTTTGTTTCAAGCAAAGTAAGAAATAACTAAACTAAGCAACTGCAAAATTTGTATATTCCCGCATTTTCGGTTCATGAAAAGCTAAAACAATATCTTCTTTGGGAACACCAACGCGAATTAAATCAGTAGCAATACCTTCTTCTGTCCAATCTTCTTCTATCCAAATTTTACCATTATGTAAGCGAACATAAACAGTAATTCCTGTAATTCTTTCGCCATTTTCCCAACCAAGATTCATCCAAATATAATGACCTTTTTCATCATCGGTAATTAAGAATGTTTCTATATCTTTTCGTGGATGATTCTGAGATAACTCCACATATTCCCTTAGAATCTGTTTGATGAGTTTGGGGTAATCTGTTAATTTATCCATTGTTTAATTTCCTCTGTTTCTATATCTACAACAATTAGCGGAAGTTGATGTCGGTTAAGAATCAGTTGAATAACATCCTGGGTGAAAAAACTTTTATATGCAATTTCACTAATAGCAATATAGAGTTTACGGTCTGGTGCAGTTTCTTCTAATAGGTAAAGATAGATATCATATTGGCCGAGAGCTTCTTTCAAATCTTATATTTTTGATGTACCAATAAAACTTTTGACTTCAACTACCAGTTTTTGTCCTGATTTTTCAATTGCTATCGGACGTTCAGCACATAGTGTTGTTCTTCTATATTGGATCAAGTAAGGATCATCTGTAATTATCCAACCATCTTTGATTAGTGCATTTTTAACAACGTTATGAATAATGTCTAGTTTGGGCATACTTTAAGTATAGATCAATTATCATAGTTTATCGCTATATAGCGATTCCTGCGGAGCGCTAGTTCCCTCCGGGACGCTACCGCGAACGCTATCGCACCTTTTCAACTTCCCAACATCCTTTTTTAACGAACCACTCCAGACGCAGAGGACACAGAGAGTTTCGCGCAAAGTCGCAAAGGAGCAAAGACGCAAAGAATCGCACTCCTCAACTCCCCAACATCCTTTTTTAACGAACCACTCCAGACACAGAGGACACAGAGAAAGAGCGAACTGCTTGCAGCAGCGCTTCGCTATCGCACCCCTCAACTTCCCCAAACAGCGATACCTTCGGTGTTTAAATCTGATATACTTTTAATAGATCAAGTTAATCATAAGTTTTACTTGATATTAATTAACTAGAATCTAAGAATATGAAACAATATAAAACTATACAGCTACAATTGAAACCAGAAATAGAAGATCGTCTGATTACTCAAGCTACTAAACAAGGTTTATCAATTGAATCTTATCTTGAATCTTTGATTGAAGATAGTTTGAAAAATCAAGAGGGAAAATCTTTTTCTCAAGCAACAACTGAGGAAGATTGGGAAACAGCACTAATGAATTTAATCAATAGTCCTGCTTTTGCTGTAGCATCACCACTTTCAGATGCAGCTATTAGTCGAGATAGTATTTATACCAGAGAAGATGAAATGTTATGAAATATTTGGTAGATACTAATATTTTACTGCGTTTGGTACAAAAAAATAGTCCCATGCACCTTGATACTCAAAGGGCAATTTTAACACTCAAAAAGCAAGGTGAATTTTTATGTATTATTCCACAAAATATAATTGAATTTTGGGCTGTTGCTACAAGACCTCTTGATAAAAATGGATTAGGTTTATCTATCACTCAAGCTGAAGAAGAAAGCGAAAAACTTAAAAAGATATTTATATTGCAGTTAGATACACCACAAATTTTTACTGAGTGGGAATCTCTGGTTATTAAATATCAAGTGATGGGAAAACAGGTACATGATGCACGTTTAGCTGCGGCTATGATAGCTCATAATATTACACATTTATTGACATTTAATGTTGAAGATTTTAAACGGTTTTCGGATATTGTAGTTGTTGATCCACGTAGTATTGTTTAATCATATTAGAAGAGCGAACTGCTTGCAGCAGCGCTTCGCTATCGCACCCCCTCAACTTCCAAAACAGCGATTCCTAGGTCGCGCTTCGCGATCGCATCCCCTCAACTTCCAAAACAGCGATTCCTAGGTCGCGCTTCGCGATCGCACCCTTCAACTCCCAAACAGCGATCTCAACCCCTCAAAATCTCTTTTTACCTCACGCAATGTCAAAAAAGTGGTATGATTAATTGGTAAGATGAATGAGTCATACATAATGATGAAAGTCACAATTACTTTAGAAGAAGACATTCTGAGATTTATTGATCAACAAGCAAAAGGTAATCGTAGTGGCTATATCAATGCACTATTAGCAGAACAAAGACGCAAAATTTTAGAAGCAGAAATAATAGCTGCTCTCCAAAAAGATGCCAAAGATTTAGAATATCAAAATGAGATTTCTGATTGGGATAATGTAGCTGGAGATGGTATTAATGCCAGAGGGTAATTTAACTTATAAACGGGGTGAAATTCGCTGGGTAAATCTTGATCCAACGGTGGGAGCAGAAGCGCAAAAAATCCGTTCTTGTTTAATAGTTCAAAGTGATATTATGAATCAATATGGATTATTAACTATTGTGATGCCATTCCGACCAGGAAGTAAGCAAGCTCCCTATATTGTCAATATCAAAGCAACAGTAACTAATGGATTAGATAAAGATCGTTTTATTGATGTTGCTCAGATTCGTTCTGTTGATTATCGTCGGGTTTTAGGGTTGGTGGGGATTTTAGAAGTTGAATATTGGGAAGAAATTCGTACTGCTTTGGATGTGGTTTTGGGTTTTGGGGTTTAAGTTGAGCGAACTGACAAGTCAGCGCTTGCGCTATCGCACTCCCTCAACTCCCCAATATCCTTTTTTAACGAACCACTCCAGACACAGAGGACACAGAGAGTTTCGCGCAAAGTCGCAAAGGAGCAAAGACGCAAAGAATCGCACTTTTCCCCAATATCCTTTTTTAACGAACCACGAAGACGCGAAGAACACGAAGGAAGAAGAGAAGAAAAGAGCGATCGCATAGCTTACTGTATCGTATCAAATGAAACAGGTTGAGGTAAAATATCTAAATATACCCACACTCATAGTTTTACAGATTGATACAGATGAAATTAAGACAAGTAGCAAGCGGATGGGAATTTGAAAGCGAAAAAGATTTAGAAGATTTGGTTTGGAACAACTTAGAAAAGCTATTTGGATATAAACCTTTAAAGAGACAGTATCAAGTCAGTGGACAATATTGTGATATTTTAGCTTTTGGTAAAAATAAGGAACTTGTAATCATAGAATTAAAAAACTCTGAAGATAGATATATTGTCCAACAACTTACTCGTTATTATCATGCTCTTTTAGATGAACAACCTTTTTCCGAACACATCAATTTTCAAGTTCCTATAGTTCTAATTGCGGTTACTCCAAATTTTCATAGAGATAATCACATTGATAGAAAATATCATCAACTAAAATTTAACTTCTTGCAGTTTAAAATTATTTATCATGATCAAAAATTTAGTCTAAACATAATTAATACAGATACTACTCTCAACTGGAAATTAGACTTTGATTATTTACCAGAAAATCATGTAAATAAAAATATTCCTACTCCTCCTAAAAGATTCTATCAATTAATTGAGAAATGTACACCTCAACAACGAGCTAAACTACTCAAATTTCGAGAAACAATTTTACAATTTGATGATCGTATGGAAGAAATAGTCCAAGAAGGAGGTATTTATTATGGGAAAGGTAAAACTAAATATTGTGCTGAATTAAGGTTAAATAGTAAAAAAGAACTTGTACTTTTTCTCTGGCTACCTCGCAATTTTTATAGTGGTTCACAAGCAAATAGTACAAGAATGAGAATTTGGACAGATTGGAATAATGCAGCTATAGTTAGACCAGCCGCTAAAGGACTAGGTAGAATAACTTCATTTGATATTGAATTTGCAAAGCAAAATTCTAAAAATCAGAGTTTAGATATATTTCTTTATCATGCTTTAAATAAGTGGTTTGAAAGAATTTAATCTTCCTTCTTCTTTGCGCCTTTGCTCCTTAGCGACTTTGCGCGAAACAAATCCCTCTGCGTCTCTGCGTGAGAAAAAAGGGCATAGTCAACAAACTACACCCCTAGCCTATATCTAAAGTTGCTTCACCTCACTCACCAACTTAGCCACCATATCCTTAGCGCTACCAAACAACATCGTAGTTTTAGCCTTATAAAACAACTCATTATCAACACCAGCAAAACCAGCACTCATACCGCGCTTAATCACAATAGTTTGCTTTGCGCGATCAACCTCCAAAATGGGCATCCCATAAATAGGACTATTCTTATCACTACGCGCCGCCGGATTGACCACATCATTAGCACCAATCACCAACGCCACATCAGCCTGTTCAAACTGGGGATTAATATCCTCCATATCATACAACTGCGTATAAGCCACATTAGCTTCCGCCAATAATACATTCATGTGTCCCGGCATTCTCCCCGCCACCGGATGTATCGCATATTTCACATCCACACCCATGCGTTCTAATTGATCAGCCAACTCCCGGACGCTATGCTGTGCTTGAGCAACCGCCATACCGTATCCTGGGACAATCACCACAGAACGGGCATAACCCAACATCATCGCCCCTTCTTCCGCATCAATACTGCGAACAGGTTGATCACTAGCACCAGCAGCCGCACCACCACTAGAAGTAGAGACAGAACCAAAAGCACTAAATAAGACACTGAACAAAGAACGGTTCATAGCCTTACACATAATTTCCGTCAGGATAAGACCAGAAGCCCCCACCAAAGCACCGGCGATGATTAACATATTGTTCATCACCACAAACCCAGCCGCAGCCGCAGCCACACCGGAGAGGGAGTTTAACAGGGAGATGACAACCGGCATATCACCCCCACCAATGGGCAGTACAAACATGACACCCAAGACCAAAGAAACAGCCACCACTCCCAAAAATACGGGGAGGCTATCTGGTGTGATGATTAAATAGGCACTTCCAGCCAGATAAGAACCCAAAAGCAGAATGTTAAAAGGTTGTTGCAAAGGAAAGGTAATCGGTGTACCGCTAATTAAACCTTGCAATTTGGCAAAAGCGAGAAAACTACCCGTTAAAGTGACACCACCAATTAACACATCCAATAACATGGAAATGTTGACATCGAGAGGGATAGGCTGTGAACTATCTAATAACCGCCAAAATTCAGCCACAGCGATAAGTGCGGAAGAAGCACCACCCAAACCGTTGAGTAAACCCACCATTTGCGGCATTTCCGTCATTTGCACTTTGTAAGCAATAACAGCGCCAATTACCGAACCAATAGCCAAACCTACCAAAATCATTTCGTAATTTAATACGTGCTGATCTAGCATTGTAGCGACAATAGCTAATAGCATTCCCACCGCAGCGACAAGATTACCATTTCTAGCACTAGCGGGAGAACCGAGCTTTTTCAAACCTAAGATAAATAATGACGCAGCGACTAAGTAAGTTAGCTGAATCCCAGTTGGTAAAAAGTCGCTCATGCTTTAATTTCCTTTTTTTTAAACATTTGCAGCATTCTGTCAGTGACTAAAAAACCACCGACAACGTTCACCATTGCCAAAATTACGGCGATTAAACCGAGAATGACTGATAAATTCGTGTTTCTCTCCCCCGCAGCCAGAATTGCACCAATTACCGAAATCCCAGAAATGGCATTTGAACCAGACATTAACGGAGTGTGTAACGTGGGGGGAATTTTGTTAATCACTTCAAAGCCAATAAAAGAGGCTAAGACGAGTACAAATAAAGCCGGAAGTAATGCTTGTGTCATGTGATTTTTGGATTTAAGAGGTTTCGCGCAAAGACGCAAAGGAGCAAAGACGCAAAGAGAAGATTTACATAACAAACGAAAAATCTCTCTCAAACTCTTCTTCCTTCGTGTTCTTCGCTTCTTCGTGGTTCATTCAATCTATATTTAATTAAACCGCTACTGTTTGCAAAGCGTCCTTTACTCGTTGGTTTCTAATTTCTCCACCATGAGTAACACAAGCTGCGTCAACGATATCGTCACCAAAGTTGATTTCTAAGGCTTTGTCTTTAATCAACAGTTGCATTAATGAAGTAACGTTCTTTGCATACAGTTGGCTGGCGTGTACTGGCATGGATGAGGGTAAATTAATTGGTCCGATAATTGTTACACCGTTCCAAACAATATCTTTACCTGCTTCTGTACAAGCGCAGTTTCCACCTTGTTCTGCGGCTAAATCCACAATTACTGAACCGGGTTTCATTTGTGCCACCATTTCTTCTGTCACCAGTCTAGGGGCTTGTCTTCCTGGTACTTGGGCGGTGGTAATAACGATATCGGAGTTTTTGACGTGGCTGGCTACTAGTTCTTGGGTACGCTTTTTACTGTCTTCTGAAATTTCTTTGGCGTAACCACCGGCTGCAACGGTTTCTTCTTCGAGTTTGACTTCGACGAATTTCGCCCCTAAGCTTTGCACTTCTTCTTTAACGGCTGGGCGGATGTCAAAGGCTTCTACTACTGCTCCTAGTCGTCTTGCGGTGGCGATCGCTTGCAATCCTGCCACACCTGCACCCATAATAAATACTTTGGCGGGAGGAATTGTCCCCGCCGCAGTGGTTAACATAGGGAAATATTTCGGTAATGCCGCCGCTGCAATCAGTACGGCTTTATACCCCGCTAGGGAAGCTTGGGAAGATAAGGCATCCATGCTTTGCGCTCTGGTGGTACGGGGGATTAATTCCATACTCAAGGCTGTAATTTGCCGATTTGCCAATTGTTGGGCAATTACGGGATTTCCCAGGGGATTAAGGAAGCTAATTAATACAGAACCTGATTTAAGTAATTCAATTTCTGTCCGGCCATCTTCTCTGGTTTGGGGTGGGCTAACTTTGAGTAAAATATCTGCTTCACCCCATAATTGAGCAGAATCATGACTAATTTTAGCTCCTGCTGCTTCATAGTCAGCATCACTGAAAAATGCTTTTTCTCCCGCACCTGTTTCTACCCAAACTTCTAAACCTTGTTTGACTAATTTTCCCACGGTGTCGGGTATTAAAGCTACACGCCGTTCACAAACTTCTATTTCTTTCGCAACTGCTATTTTCATGCAATCTCCTGGATATAAATACTTAACATCACCCGTTAACTTTTAATACTTTTTATTTCAAATTAGTATCATTAAGCTGATGGGATGATTAACCATGAATTACCTTTGTAGATAGAATTTCCAAATTTTGCTTTTGCTATCTTCCTTATCTAGTCACAACCTCAACTTGACAGTATGCAGATATCATCCTCACAAAACAGCTATAAGTAGAATTAGTTATCGCACATCCTCTGCCGATTTCTACATTTTGGATATTGTTCTTTAGATTATTTTATATTTTGGAAAATTCGCACTCTTTTTTTTTGATTCATTCTTGAATTTTTAATCATTTGCGATATATCTGAGTATTCATAATTAGCAACAAAAATTATTCTTTTAGATAATAAAATTAAGAATGTTTACACTAAATGCTAAATAACAGTAATTTTGCTTTATAGATGGAATTTTTCACGAGAATGGCACTTTTACCTTTAACTAACGTCTATTGTCAAGCATATAGTAGTAAAGTTTAGTTACAAATACTAACGCTTAGTTAAAAACTATCCACTAGAGGAAACCTAATTTATGAAACGCTTACTTTCTGCCTTAGCTGTTACTAGCTGTTTATTAACAAGTTTTTCAGCTACAACTTGGGCGCAAAGCTTACCTGGTTTGACACTTTTTAGCGGTGTCAAAGCTGATAATCAACTGCCCTACAGGTTAGATTTTGGCGGACAAACCAATAGCACTGATCGTTATATACTAAGAGTTCCTGCCAAAAAAATGAAATTGGCAGTAGCTCAATTTGCCATTACCTATCCTGATTATTACAAGGGAAGTTTTGATACCAAAAGTGTTGAAGTCTTAGTTAAAGGCAAAAAAGTCCCCCTGTCTGAAGTGAAATGGGATAAGGAAGGCCGAGCGATTCAAATATTTCCCGAGGAACCAGTTCCAGCCGGTCAAAAAGTAGAGGTAGTCTTATCTAACGTTCAAAATCCGTCTTTTGGGGGAGTTTTCTATTTTAATTGTCAAGTGCTTTCCCCTGGAGATGTGCCATTATTGCGTTACCTCGGCTCATGGATTATCAGTATTAACTGACAACTGACAACTAACTGTACGGGCGAAGCATTTGGAGAACTATTTTTGGCAATGACCGATAATTTATCTTCCAAATGCTTCGCCCCTACTGACAACGAACAACTGACAACTCCATCCAGAAATATGTTTTTGTTGCCTGTAAAGTGGTAAAATATCAGATTGTGACTTTTTATGAAAATCGCCTAAAAGGAGAACAGTATGCAAAGAACCCTGGGTGGCACTTGCCGTAAGAGAAAAAGAACATCTGGATTTCGCGCCAGAATGCGGACACCAGACGGCAGAAACGTGATTAGCGCTAGAAGAAGAAAGGGACGGCATCGTTTGAGTGTTTAGGGTAAAATTCAGCAATTAATAACTGTTGTGGCTTTGCCCAAAGCATATCGTCTCAAATCCCGTCAGGATTTTCAGGCAGTTTTCCGGGAAGGAATTCGGCGACATAGTTCTCATTTTACTTTGAGAGCTTTAAAACCTACTCTTTTGACAGAACCTTCTTTGGATACTGCCCCCCCTGCCACAAAAATTGGTATCGCCATTAGTACAAAAGTCAGTAAACGCGCCGTTGTTCGCAACAAAATCAAAAGACAAATGACAGCAGCATTACATCAATTATTGCCTAAATTAGTCCCAGGATGGCGGCTAGTATTAATTGTGAAACCAACAACAACAGAATCTGAGTGCGAAACTCAGAAATTTCTGCAAGAATTAGAGCAGTTGTTGGCACAAACTGAGGTATTAAATGGGCATTCGTGAAGAAGTTTTTTATGAGGGTGGTCCCCACATTGGGGATTTAATTCTCAATCTGCTGATTGGACTGACAGTGGTGGGTATCCCCTTAGCTGTGGGGGCAATAGTCAGGGCTATATGGCTGCGCTTCCGGATCACAGATCGAAGGATATGTGTAACTGGCGGTTGGATGGGAGGCGATCGCTTTGATGTAATTTATTCAGAAGTGGTAAAAGTTGTCAAAGTTCCCCGTGCCATCGGCCTATGGGGAGATATGGCAATCACTCTCAAAAATGGTACTCTCATAGAAATGCGGGCTGTTCCTAATTTTCGGGAAGTCTATGACTACATTAACGAAAAAGTTGCTGCTAAAAATCCCCAATATAGCAGTTCTAAATAAGTCATTTGTCCAGAGCGGCAACATTCAGATTTTTAGATAATGTGCGGCTATCCGTAGCTTCCCTCGCTGGCGTAGCTTGTGGATAGTCACAGCAATGCTTAACAAAAACCTCTACAATATAGAGCAAAAGCTTGGGAGAGAACCCCCTCTAGTCAGAGGATAGGCTCAACTAAGCATCCCATTCCTCACCGGGGTGGGAGTGTCAAAGTACCGCAGGTTGAATTCAGAATAATGGATTTTGGTATCGGGTTTCTCTCGAACAACGTGATGTTGCCAATCATAGACCTTTTCTATGGTTTTGTCCCTAGCTATGGGTTGGCAATAGTAGCCTTAACATTGATTATCCGCTTTGCACTCTATCCCCTGAGTGCCGGTTCTATCCGTAGTATGCGACGGATGAAAGTCGTGCAACCGCTGATGCAAAAGCGTATGGCAGAAATCAAAGAACGCTATAAAGACGATCAGCAAAAGCAACAAGAGGAAATGCTCAAGGTCCAAAATGAATTTGGTAATCCTTTAGCAGGATGTCTCCCTCTACTTTTGCAGATGCCAGTATTACTAGCACTGTTTGCCACTTTGCGGGGTTCGCCTTTTTCCGGCGTTAACTATTCCGTTAATCTGCAAATCTTCCCTGAAGAACAAATTGAGCGCATTCAACCCCAAGCCTTTGCCACTTCTCCGCAAAATATTTATATTGCTGATGGAGAACATACTCCCATTTCTGCCATCTTACCAGGCGGTAATAAGTTAACAGTGGGAGAAAAGACTAAGATTCAATATCAAACCGTGGAAGGGAAACCATTTGATTTGCTCTTAGCAGAACACCCAGAAACTAAGTTGACACCTGACTGGAAAATCACTAAAGGTGAAGAAAGGGTTAAAATTGATGCCCAAGGCAATATAGAGGCTCTAGAACCAGGAGACGTGACCATTCAAGGCACAATTCCCGGACTAGCAGCAGAGAAAGGATTTCTCTTTATTGATGCTTTGGGTCGAGTCGGAGCTATTGATGCCGATAACACAGTCCACTGGGATATTGTGGGGATGATTGTCTTCTTTGGTATCAGCCTTTATGTGAGCCAAATGCTGTCTGGACAAAATTCCAGCGGTGGCAACCCTCAGCAAGATACAGTAAATAAAATTACCCCTGTGCTGTTTTCTGGGATGTTTTTATTCTTTCCTCTACCGGCTGGAGTTCTCATGTATATGGTAATTGGTAACGTTTTCCAAACCGTCCAAACCTATATTCTCTCCCGTGAACCTCTACCAGAAGAAATTCAAAAAATCGTAGATTTACAAGAGAAAGAAGCCCAAACTATCGAAGTAAAAGCGTTGCCATTTGAACCCAAAAGTTCTAAGAAAAAGGCTAATGGTTGATTATGAGCGACATTTCTATGCAAAGTAGTGAACAATGGTTACAGAATTTGCTACTTCTGACTGGTGTATCTACTCAAGTACGGGCTAATTTAGAAACTACCCCATCTTCTGAGCAAGATGTCCCAGCAGGAGCAAGCTACTGGTTGACAATAGATCAAACTAATTTAACATCAGAACAAATTAGGATTTTAATTGGTGCAGGTGGTTCGGTGCTAGACGGAATTCAATATCTAGCAAATTCCGTTCTTAACTTAAATCAACCAGAAGACAATCAAACAGCTTACACGATTGAATTAAGTGGTTATCGGGTGAGACGAGAATCTGAAATCCGCACTTTAGCCGAAACTGCTGCCGCAGAAGTCCGGTTTTCGGGAAGAGAAGTAGAACTTCAATCTCTCAGTTCTTCAGAACGCCGACAAATCCACACTTTATTGCAGGAATTTTCTGATTTAGAAACCTTCAGTCGTGGTAAAGAACCCTATCGTCATTTAGTTGTTCGTCAGGCAGTTACACCATAATTAGGGAATAGGGAATAGGTGATGATTTTATCAATCACCATTTACCCATTACCCATGCTCAATTTTAAGGGTATTTCACAAATCCTATGGACGCTATTTTTATTCCGCAGCTAACTAAAGCCCCGGAGCGGACAGAGGAAATTCAAGTTCAAGAGTTTCTGCCTGGACTAGAAACATTGACACCAGTTCGCGGAGTTATCCAGGTTAAACATCAGGGTAATTATTTAGAAGTTTCATCTCAGGCAGAAACAATTGTTACCTGTACCTGCAACCGATGTTTGCAGCAGTATAACCATCGTTTGGTTCTGAATACTCAGGAAGTTATTTGGTTAGACGAAACCGCTAATCAAACGGAAGATTTGCCTTTAGAAATGGAAGTTGCTGTCGAAGATTTACTGGAAACTTTACCACCTGATGGTAATTTTGATCCCGGTGAATGGCTATATCAGCAGATGTGTTTAGCGTTACCTCAGCGTCAATTATGTAATGTTAATTGTCCAGGTATTTTGAATACTGCTGTTTCTGAACCACCTACGGATAGCCGTTGGGCTTTATTAGATGCTTTGAAAAAACAACTCCCAGATAATTAGTAAATTTACTATTTGGTGTGTTATGGCTTAATTCTTTATGGCTCGGTAAAAGCTGTTAATACTCTCTCAAGCTCCTCAAGGATTTTTTATCTTTGTGGAGTTTTTAACTAGTGCTTGACAATTTACTCTCATTTTGAGAGAATATACTTATTCTTAAAAAGCCTGCCAGCAAATTTATGAGTTTAAATATCATCAAAGGAAAATCACTCAATGCATTTAATTTCTATTCGCACCCTCCGCGAAGAAGCAGCAAAGTACCCTGATATCAAAAAACAAATTGAGAGTTGGTATGCAACTGTTAAAAAAGCAGAATGGCAAAATTTAGAAGATGTCCGCAAGAATTACCGAGATGCTGAAGCTGTTGGTAATTTCACTGTTTTTAATATTAAAGGTAATGATTATCGTTTAATTGTCGGGATTAATTATGAAACAAAAAAGGTTCACTACAAATACTTGTTGACTCACGCCGAATACAATAAAGATAAATGGAAAAATGACTATTACTTTTGACGATAAAACTTATAGTCAATTATTAGCTGAAATAGCTCCTCAAGTAATTGAAACTGAAGCAGAGTATGAACGGCTTTTAAAAGTTGCAGAATTTCTAACTTTTAAAAAGAATCTTACTCCAGAGGAGCGAGTTTTAGATAAATTGCTAGTCAAACTAATTGAAGATTATGAGGAAGAAAATTATCCAATGGATGAATCTACACCTCATGATATATTGCTACATATCATGGAATCTAGCGGAATTCGTCAAGCTGACTTAGTACGTATTCTTGGTTCTAGTAGCGGTGTAGTTTCAGAGGTTGTCAACGGTAAACGTTCAATTAGTAAAGCACAAGCTAAAGCCTTGGGAGAATATTTTAAGGTTTCTCCTAGTTTATTTATTTAGAGTTCGGTTTTACCAGATCCCCGACTTCTTGAAGAAGTCGGGGATCTATTTATTCGTCTCCAAACAGTTTCTAATAAATCAGGATTATCCATATTAACATATTCAAGATTAGGAGATTGTCTAAACCAAGTTCGTTGACGTTTGGCGAATTGTCTGGTATGTAAAACAATTAATTCTTGAGCTTCTTCTAAAGAAAGTTCACCAGTTAAATATTGCTTGATTTCTTGATATCCTAATGTATTTAATAAAGATAAATCAGTACCATATTTTTGACAAAGATATTCAACTTCACCAACTAAACCATCAGCTATCATTTGCTCAGTCCGGTTGCGAATTCTCACATCTAAATGTTCGGCATCAGAATCTAAACAAATTTGTAAAATTGGATAATTCGGAGGATTTTCTCCTTGCTGCTCAGAAATGGGAATACCAGTTGTATAGTAAACCTCCAAAGCTCTTAAAGTTCGCACCAAATCGTTAGCATGAATTTTTTGAGCAGCGATCGCATCAACTTGTCGCAATATCTGGTAAAGTTGAATTTGCCCAAGAGATTCTAATTGCGATCGCAATTCTGGCTGTGGTGCAACTCTGGGAATCTTCATTCCTTGCACAATGGAACGAATATATAAACCAGTCCCTCCAACTAACAACAGTGTTTCAACTCCCAAACTAGCAATTAAAGCTTGTGCTTGTTCCTGATAATCTGCTAATGTCATTATTTCAGTTGGTTCACAGATATCTATCAAATAATGGGGAACTGATTTTTGTTCAGCTAGATTTGGTTTAGCTGTACCAATATCAAAATCACGATATACTTGACGAGAATCCGCACTAAGAATTACAGAATTTAACCTTTGTGCTAAACTCAAAGCTAAACCAGATTTACCCGTCGCTGTTGCCCCACAAATTACAATTAATTTAGTCATTAGTCAGTTGTCAGTTGTTCGTTGTCAGTTGTTAGTAGGGGCGAAGCATTTGGAAGATAAATTATCGGTCATTGCCAAAAATAGTTCTCCAAATGCTTCGCCCGTACAGTT
>NZ_LJOQ01000085.1:0-72113 GCF_001672255.1 Anabaena sp. AL09 | reverse complement strand
GCGTAAATAAAGCAACCATATTCAATCGCCAAAAAGCCTACTGTATATTAGTTTTGACTTTTGACTTTTGACTTCCGCCCTGCGGTACTAGGGTGATAACCCCTATATAAACTTCTCATGAAATTGCGCTACAGACGGCAGGAAGGCTTTTGTGATATACTATTGGGGTGATTTAACTTTTTTCGCCTTTTGGCGATATTAACCCCAAGCATCAGGAGAATTTTCATGACGAGCAGTTACAGCGCCGATCAGATTCAAGTTCTGGAAGGTCTGGAAGCCGTCCGCAAACGACCAGGGATGTACATTGGTACTACAGGTCCGCGAGGACTCCACCATTTAGTTTACGAGGTAGTGGACAACTCTGTTGATGAAGCTTTAGCGGGTCACTGTACCCATGTTGAAGTGGATATCAATGCTGATGGTTCTGTGACAGTAACAGATGATGGTCGGGGTATTCCCGTAGACATCCACCCAAAAACCGGGAAATCAGCTTTAGAAACAGTGTTAACTGTTCTCCACGCTGGTGGTAAGTTTGGTGGTGGTGGATACAAAGTTTCCGGTGGTTTACACGGGGTGGGGATTTCGGTTGTTAACGCCCTGTCTGAGTTTGTAGAAGTTACGGTTTGGCGTGATCACAAGGTACATAACCAGCGATATGAACGCAGTTTCGCCGTTACGGAATTGGTCGCAACGCCTTATGAAGAAGATAGAACGGGTACTTCTATTACCTTTAAGCCAGATACACAAATTTTTACCACCAGCATAGAATTTGATTACATTACTTTATCAGGTCGTTTGCGCGAGTTGGCGTATTTGAATGCAGGTGTCAGAATTATTTTTACGGATTATCGTTTAGAAATCCTGAAAAGCGACACACCGAGAATAGAAACTTACGAATATAAAGGCGGTATTAAAGAATATATCGCCTACATGAATCGTGAAAAGCAACCACTTCATGAAGAAATTATCTATGTCCAAGGGGAACGTAACAACGTCCAGGTAGAAGTTTCTTTACAGTGGTGTACGGATGCTTACACAGATAATGTCCTCGGCTTTGCTAATAATATTCGGACTATTGATGGTGGTACACACCTAGAAGGTTTAAAAGCAGTTTTAACTCGGACATTAAATGCCACTGCTCGCAAACGCAATAAAATTAAAGAAGGTGAATCTAATCTTAGTGGTGAACACGTCCGTGAAGGTTTAACTGCTGTAATTTCGGTGAAAGTCCCTGATCCTGAATTTGAAGGACAAACCAAAACTAAACTGGGAAATACTGAAGTTCGCGGTATTGTTGATTCTTTCGTGGGTGAAGTTCTCACTGAATATCTAGACTTTCATCCCGCGATCGCTGATGCTATTTTAGATAAAGCTATTCAAGCGTTTAAAGCTGCTGAAGCTGCCCGTCATGCACGGGAATTAGTCCGGCGGAAATCAGTATTAGAATCTTCTCCTCTTCCGGGTAAATTAGCAGATTGTAGCTCTCGTGACCCTGCTGAGTCTGAAATATACATCGTGGAAGGCGATTCAGCGGGTGGCTGTTTTCATGGTGATACATTAGTAGCATTAGTTGATGGGCGATCGCTCAGTTTTAAAGAAATCGTCGCCGAACAAGCACAAGGGATTACACATGAATGCTTCACTATGGATGGTGATGCAATGGTTCCAGGACAAATTATCAATCCCCGGATGACCAAAGCGAATGCTGAAGTTGTGAAGGTAATATTTAACAATGGTCAAAGTGTTATCTGTACTCCAGATCACCTCTTTTTAATGGCAGATTCTCCACTTCGTCCATTGGATGATAAAAATCATGAGCCTGTTTATAAGCCAGCTAGAGAATTAACAAGTTACGATTTACTCAAGAGACCACCTACTCTGGCTGGATTGGTAGGTGAAAATGTTGAAACTCCCCTAATGTCTATTTTGAGGGTTGATGATGTTCAACCTTTAGAGGAACGTTTTGACGTTTACGACATTGAAGTTCCCAAAACTCATAACTTTCAATTAGCCAGTGGTGTATTTGTTCACAATAGCGCCAAGCAAGGACGCGATCGCCGAACCCAAGCAATTCTCCCTCTGCGTGGTAAAATCCTCAACATTGAAAAAACTGACGATTCCAAAATCTATAAAAATAACGAAATTCAATCGTTAATTACCGCACTTGGTTTAGGTGTCAAAGGTGAAGAATTCAACGCCGCACAATTACGATATCATCACATAGTCTTGATGACCGATGCTGACGTAGATGGGGCGCACATCCGCACGCTGTTGCTAACTTTCTTTTACCGTTATCAGCGGGCGTTGATTGAACAAGGTTTCATCTATATTGCTTGTCCTCCACTGTACAAAGTAGAACGAGGAAAAAATTATCAGTATTGTTACAGCGAACGGGAATTGCAACAGCATTTAGGTACTCTTCCCAGCAATGCTAACTATACCATTCAACGTTTTAAAGGTTTGGGAGAAATGATGCCCGCACAACTGTGGACAACCACCATGAATCCAGAAACCCGTACCCTCAAACGAGTGGAAATTGAAGACGCAGCCGAAGCTGATCGGATTTTTACCATCTTAATGGGCGATCGCGTCGCACCAAGACGGGAATTCATTGAAACTTATGGTTCTAAACTGAATATGACAGATTTAGATATCTAAGGTCATGGGTAATGGGGAATTGGTAATTAAGTTTCTACCTCCCCTGTTCCCTCTTCCCTGTTCCCATAACTTTTTCGCTAAAAATCACAAATTTTCTCCACAAATAGGGAAAGCATTTGCTATGCTTAGAAAGCGCAACTAGATATTATCTACAAAGCAAAGATTGGTAAGCATACACAAAACTTTTCATAACCAGATGACAGCCGCTTTCTTAAAATCAGAAGTATTCAAAATCACGGTTGACATACGTAAAATTACTTAAATAGATCATTAGGTAACTTTAGCAACAATATTATTTATCACCTGATTAAAATATCGTTGTATACAATAGGAACAGTTTGTCAAGTTGCACAGGGTAGAAATCTCAACTCTGCGCTAATGTGTGAATAAGGCTAAATTGAGAGAAATCTCAATTCATCTTTTACCCAGCTAAAAATATGCCATAACTTTAACTCCTTAGTTCAGGTTCTTGGTATAGCATATACAAGGGTTAGTTCCTGGAAACAAAAACCAATCACTAGCGCCAAAGTGAATATGTCCAATTAGTTCAACCAGAACTAATTTCTGTAAACAATTACCCGTCCTCGGGTGAAGTTACAACAGAACATAAATACTATTTGTGCAGTTGGGAACAATTTGTGTAAGTTTTATAAAAGTGTGCCTACCTTTTAATTTAATGAGAATGCCACTGTCAAACCAAAAAGTTTTCAACAAGATTTAATGGTATCACCACCATTTTTAATGTCTTTTTGATAAAGGTGGCTTAATCTTAGTAAATGAGTTCATAAATAATGCACAAAAAGAGGGCAATTTTTGTGAAACAGGCTACAATCGGAACAGTATTTACAGTTAAATTTGCCAAATGTCATATACTTGTATCTCCATCAGGAAACTTTTTGAAAAAAATGGATCTAGGCTATAGATTTGCTCAATCAAAAGTGACATGGGGAATTACCAAGAATGACAATTTAAAAAGCGAGCAATTCACTAAAAAGTGATATTTGCCACTTTTACTAAACCATCCTGCATAAAACAGGAAAAAAATCACCGAAAATATTTTGAGGGTAATCAGCCAAACCCTAATTTTCGGTTTTAGAGATTACTTAATGCCAAAAGTAATCAAAATGTCTTGAGTAACTGATTCTGCAAGGAGCATGAGGAACGCGGCATGAACCAGGCTAACAACGTACTCGATAATATTTATCAGCCTGACCTAGAAATGATAAATCCGCCTGAGATCGAATTACAAGCACTCTTAATAGAAGAACAAGAGGACTTATTGCTGACTGATGACGGCGAAATTGATGATTTTTTAGAGCCTCAGTCTGATGAGGACGACGCAAAGTCTGGAAAAGCCGCTAAATCGCGTCGTCGGACACCAATTGCCAAGAAAAAGCACTACACCGAAGATTCCATTCGTTTGTATTTGCAAGAAATTGGGCGGATTCGTTTGTTACGCGCAGACGAAGAAATTGAATTAGCGCGGAAAATTGCTGAATTACTGGAACTAGAACGAGCGAGGGAAAGGCTTTGTGAACGCCTAGAACGCGATCCTAGAGACAGTGAATGGGCAGCAGAAGTATCGTTACCATTACCGACCTTTCGTTATCGGCTGCACGTTGGCCGCAGAGCGAAGGACAAAATGGTACAATCTAACCTGCGGCTTGTAGTTTCCATTGCCAAAAAATACATGAATCGGGGCTTGTCCTTCCAAGACTTGATTCAAGAGGGTAGTTTGGGTTTGATTCGTGCCGCTGAAAAGTTTGATCACGAAAAAGGCTATAAGTTTTCTACCTACGCTACATGGTGGATACGTCAAGCAATTACAAGAGCGATCGCTGATCAGTCCCGCACTATCCGGTTACCAGTTCATCTCTACGAAACCATTTCTCGGATTAAGAAAACCACCAAACTCCTCTCCCAAGAAATGGGACGCAAACCCACAGAAGAAGAAATTGCGACTCGCATGGAAATGACCATCGAGAAACTGCGGTTTATTGCCAAATCTGCCCAGTTGCCAATTTCCTTAGAAACACCTATCGGTAAAGAAGAAGATTCCCGTTTAGGTGATTTTATCGAATCTGATGGCGAAACACCAGAAGATCAAGTTTCTAAGAACCTGCTGCGGGAAGACCTAGAAAAAGTCCTAGATAGTCTCAGTCCCCGTGAAAGAGACGTTCTCCGACTTCGCTATGGTTTAGATGATGGTCGCATGAAAACTCTGGAAGAAATCGGCCAGATTTTCAATGTTACCCGCGAACGCATTCGCCAAATCGAAGCTAAAGCACTCCGTAAACTACGCCATCCTAATCGGAATAGTGTACTGAAAGAGTATATTCGTTAATTGTTAGGGGTGGGTTTAAAATCATCAACCTCTTAAACCTGCCCCCAGCATTAATTACATCTTCCCTTTCTGCATAACTTCTTGCAGATGATGACGAATTTCGTGTGCTTGTTCAATTTCTGATTGCCGTAATTTTTGGAACAGTTCTACACAGGGTTGAGAATTAGCTTCCTTGGCATCTTTGATATAATTTTCATAAGCTTGAACTGCTACCGATTTAGTATGCAGCACACTAATAAAATCAAACTCTAAGTTACTAATGGGTTCTTGAGTTTTGGTTTTAGTCATTTTTCGACTCTGTTGGTTATTTAATTAATTTCTACTTATTCCCTTAGATTTATTCATCTGTCTAAAAGCTGATAAAATCCTCTGTTGTGAGTAGAGACGTTTTGTCAAAATGTCGCTACTTATTTAATTTTTGCGCTTCTTGTAATAACTGCTGGGAATTTTTCACCCACTGCAAATTACCTTGAATATTATATAAATCTCTGGCATATTGGAAGACTTGGACAGCTTCTTTATGCTGCTTTAATTGCATAAAAACTAACCCTGCACCATAATAAGCATTAGCATAATTAGGGTTAGCTGCGGCTGATTTTCTGAAAGCTGCTAAAGCTTCGGTTAATTTACCCTGGTTAAATAAAATTGAACCAAGATTATAGTGTGCTTCTGCGTATTTAGGATTGATTTTAATTGCTTGATTAAAAGCTGCTTTTGCTTGCTCAATTTTCCCTAGCTGCAAATAACAGATCCCTAAATGATAGGCTGGTTCAGGAGCATTTTGACTCATTGTTCTGGCTTTTTGAAAAGAGGCGATCGCACTTTCCCAATTTTTTTCCTGTTCCTTAACTAACCCCATGTTATAATGGGCAAAACCGAGATTTGGATTTAACTTCAAAGCCTGATTTAAATAATCTTGCGCCAATTTTAAATTATTTCCTTCTAATAATGCTCCACCTAAATTTGCAAAAGCTAAAGCAAATTGAGAATCGGCTTGGGTAGCTTGATAAAAAGCATCTGCCGCAGGTTGTAACTGTCCCGATTGTCGTAGTGCTAAACCCAAATTATAGTGCGCTGCTGCTAATTTAGGCTCTAGTTTAATAGCTTGACGAAAAGCGGTAATTGCTGCTTCTAATTGTCCTAGTTGAATTGCTTGTAGTCCTTGATTTAAAGATTCTGTAGCTGCTTTGCTATTTGAGTTTTGTGCCAGTATTAGAGTAGGGGGAGAATTGGAAAATACGGGTTGAATATTAATACTTAATAATAAAAAATTGATTATCCCCAAGATGGAATATTTAATTAATGGTAGTTGCATGAGTTGAGTTTTGTTTCGCGCAAAGGCACAAAGGAGCAAAGACGCAAAGGAAGATCAGGAAAAATCAATGTTGTTCTGGTAAATAATAATCTCATTCCCGGTCTCTGACGGGGAATGCTGTCAGGAGGTTTCTACCTTCCTTTTTTTATTTCATGCAGACAAGTAAAGATGTGTACCTAAATTTTTAATAATTCTTGATCATTTTCCTTAATAATATTTGGTTTAATAGGATTGTTTACTAATTTACCTTCATTTAGGTAACAAATAAAACAACAAATTTTCTTATATTGATCAAATTCAAATATATATTCATTATTATTTTTTTTATACTTGTAATCATGTTTAGTCACAATAATCGCAATAGAATAGCTGATATTAGGGTTTAGTTTTAAAAATTCTTCCATTGCTTTTTCATCTCCGTCAGATAGATTCCACCGTCCTTGAGGATGAGAATGGATAAGGGTAAAGCATAATGCTAAACCCCTACAAAATCTAACTACAACTTTGTTCCACAATCAGAACAGAAATTATGGTTAGGTTGGTTTTGAGTCCCACAATTGCTGCAAGAAATTGATTCAACTGCGGTTCTTGGTGTTGGCTTAGGCAAACCAACCATTTGCGAGTTATTCTTACCAGGCGCTACCATGGGATAGCAATTTTCATCTCTGGTAATGTGGACATTCACAATTACAGGGCCATTGTGTGCCAGCATTTCGGCAATTTTATCTGCCAACTCTTCCCGCTTAGTAATTACCATCCCCTTGATGCCATAAGCCTGTGCTAAAAGCTCAATATCAGGCATTCCGACTTCCATGTTAGAAGATGAATAACGCTGTCCATAGAAGGCTTCCTGCCACTGCCGCACCATGCCCTGCCAACCGTTATTTAAGATCAAAGTCTTGACATTAATGCCATATTGTGCTAACGTTCCCAACTCCTGCAAACACATTTGGAAACTGGCATCACCGCTGATACAGATTACTTCTTCGTCCGGGAATGCCACCTTTGCACCCATAGCCGCAGGAACACCAAAACCCATTGTTCCTAAACCCGCACTAGAAATCCAGCGTCTTGGACCATTTTTGAGGAATTGGGCTGCCCACATTTGATGTTGACCAACATCTGTAGTATAAAATGCGTGGGGGGCTTGACTACCAACTTCAACAATTACCTCTTGAGGAGAAATGCTGTCGGCATGATGGGGGACAATCAGAGGATAATCTTGCCGCCAACTGTTAATTAAGTTTAACCATTCTTGGTTTTGGTTAGGTGTGGCTTTGGTATTTGCCTCTTGACATCGCCGTAACAGGTCTTTTAAGACGTTTTTGACATCCCCCACAATGGGAACTTGGGGAACGCGGTTTTTACCGACTTCTGCGGGGTCAATATCAATGTGAATGACTTTGGCTAAAGAGGCAAATTCATCTAATTTACCTGTCACTCGGTCATCAAATCTTGCACCAACACAAATTAATAAATCGCAATCTGTAACGGCAAAGTTAGCGTAGGCTGTGCCGTGCATTCCCAACATTCCCAAGGACAGGGGATGATGTTCATCAAATGCACCGATACCCATTAAGGTAGTAGTGACGGGGAGATTAAATAATTCTGCCAGTTGTTTGACTTCTTCGTGGGCATTAGCGGCGATCGCTCCTCCCCCAACATACAACAATGGGCGACGACTTTCTCTAATTAATTGAATTGCCGCATTAATTTGGCGCGGATTTCCCTTGACTGTGGGACGGTAGCCAGGTAACTTAATTGAACCCGGTGCCACAGGCACATAATCAAATTCTTCTAACGCTACATCTTTGGGAACATCAATTAAAACAGGTCCAGGTCTACCAGTGCTGGCAATGTGAAAAGCTTCAGCCACAATCCGCGCCATATCTTTGGCATCACGGACTACATAAGAATGCTTAACAATGGGTAAGGTAATTCCATAAATATCTGTTTCCTGAAAAGCATCTGTACCAATAGAAGCTCTTGGTACTTGTCCCGTAACCACAATCATGGGGATAGAATCCATGTAAGCCGTAGCAATACCCGTAACTAAGTTAGTTGCTCCAGGACCAGAAGTCCCAAAACATACTCCAACTTTACCAGTAGCACGGGCGTAACCGTCAGCGGCATGGGCTGCACCTTGTTCGTGTCTAACTAAGATATGCTTGACCGTACCCCCAGCTTCTATTTTATAGAGGTCATCATAAATCGGTAGAATCGCACCACCGGGATAACCAAAAATATGTTCAACACCATGACGGATAAGACTATCTATCAACGCAAAACCGCCAGATGCTCGTTGGGGTGCAGTAACTGATGAATTAGAGATAGGAGACTGCTGATTATTTTCAGATTTTGGGAGACTGATTTGAGAAGACGAAACCACAGTTAACCTCAAAGTATAGCTAAAATTAACGCTTAGATTCTGTATTTAAAATTTCATTTTAATGTAAAAATTCTCACAATTGCAGAGAAAGCGGAATTTATTAGCGTTAAGAATGGATTATAATTGTACAATTTTTAGATCACATCTTGCAATACCCGCCGAGTATTTTGCCAAGTCCAGACACCAACAGCCCCGACAACTATACTCATTCCCAACAATACCGCTGATAATCCAAAGGCATTAACTAGCTTTGTGGTAATTAACAAGGGTGCTGTAAGAGCAATATTAATGGCATGATTTTGAAAGCCAAACACCTTCCCGTGCATTTCTGGTGGTGTTTGTTGTTGAATTAAAGTTTGCATTGGCACGTTGACAAAAGCTGCACCCACGCCTAAGAAAATACAAAGTCCTAATGCTAGGGGTTGGTTATCAATAAAAATGAATAAACCTAATGAAACCGCCATCATCAAAAATCCGATTAAAGGCAAGGGTTTATGATGGAGACGATGACCAAAATTCCCCAAAATAGCCGCACCTATTACCATACCCACCCCAGCCGCAGCTACGAAAGAGCTAAATTCTTCTGGTGCTAAATGTAATCTAGCCGCCATACCAATGGCTAATTCTATCAGGGCGGCAAATACGCAGTATAATGTAACTATTTGTAGCATGGCATTCCATACCAGCCGATTTTGTTTGAGATAGCGTAGTCCTAACAAAAATTCAGCCCAGGGATTAATTGCGGCTGTTTCTTCGTGAATCCGTTTGGGTTCTTGAAACTGAATCGGCATCATAATCACGGCAGAAATTAGATATAAGCAGCCAACGACCAATTCTTTACCAAAGCCCTTATTAAAGGTTTCAAACCAATTCAACATCGGAGTAGCCACCGCATTACCAATAATTAATGCAGCCATCATTGTGCTGCTAAATAAGGCATTGGCAGCCATTAAACCTTCTTTTCTTACCAACAGGGGAATTGAAGCCTGTTCTGCTGGGGCAAAAAACTGGGTAACGGTGGAGATAGAAAAGGTGAAGAATAAAAGTATCCCAAATTCTCGTGGCAGGAAGGGAATTAGCAGCATGAATATCCCCCGTACCAGATCTGAACCCACCATAATCAGTTTTTTTGGCACACGGTCAACGATCACACCACCGGCAGAACCAAACAATATTGCGGGTACGGTAAATGCCATATACAAATAGAAGCGCGCATCACCGCCTATCTGATTCGGGGGTAAATAGAGTTGCAGTAAGGCAATCATTAAGACAAAGAATACCTTATCAGCTAATTGGGAAATTAGTTGACCAATCCACAGGAGCATAAAACCCCGGTTTTTCAGCAGTCCGGTAAAACCGTTATTAACAGCAGTAGGTTCAGTGGGAAACATCAGATACTTGGGAATGGGGAATAAATAGTCAATATTTCTTGTTATAACGTTCTAAGAGGAAATTGAGAAATTCAGATGCACTGAGGTAGTTTTTGGTGGGAGAGAACCCCAATGATGGATTTACCCATTGGCCTGGGACAGATTGGGGGGAGTGCCACATTGATAAATGGTCAACTGCTGGCTCGGCATAAAAGTTGTTTTCTCCCATACCGAGATAAGCTGAAGTCCAATGGGTGTAATAATCATGACTTAAACGATGAATCGGGAAATTGCCCGCTAGAGGGACTCCCCAACCATCAATAGCAATGAAGGCTTGCACATGACCGCCCAAAAGTTGCCACGCTGTGGCTGCACCTATACCGCCAATTACACCAGCACTAAAGCATAAGAATATAACAGGCGATTCTAGCTTATTACCAAGGCGATTGTGCAAAAAATGTAAAATATGAAATGTTGATAAAGTTAAATAACCCTGTTCCGGGAAAATCAGTATATCTACGGAG
The DNA here is from genome assembly GCF_001672255.1 of Anabaena sp. AL09. Taxonomy (NCBI): domain Bacteria; kingdom Bacillati; phylum Cyanobacteriota; class Cyanophyceae; order Nostocales; family Nostocaceae; genus Anabaena; species Anabaena sp. AL09. The sequence goes on along the minus strand of NZ_LJOQ01000085.1, from coordinate 61,513 downwards.
TTTTGATGACTTTGATTCAAGCACCCTTGGATAAAGCTTTTAGTTAATTCTGGTTCATGGATTCCCGGACAAATAATAATGGGCATTTATTTTTTATCTTTGAAAAGTCTGCAAAAAATTAAAGGTATTTTCGCGCAAAGACGCAAAGGAGCAAAGACGCAAAGAAAGAGATTAACTCAGATTGTGGTCTAATACATGAAAACTGCTGTAAGAATATATTACATGAGTGGTATAGTATTGACCTATTTATTCCTTGATAATGAGTTTTGGGACAACTTTAAACAACTGCCTAAATATGCTAACTAACAATTTATTAAATCTCCCTCTCATGGGTTGCGGTACTTGGGCTTGGGGGAATCAACTTCTCTGGGGGTACGATGAAAGTATGGATAACCAATTGCAAGAGGTTTTTAATCTCTGTGTTAGCAATGGTATTACATTATTTGATACGGGTGATTCCTACGGTACTGGCAAGTTAAAGGGACGCAGTGAGTTACTTTTAGGAAAATTTGCCCAAGCATATCAAGGTTTAAATCAAGAAAATATTTGCATTGCTACTAAGTTAGCTGCATACCCTTGGAGATGGACTAGAAATTCAATTATATCAGCTTGTCATGCCTCGTCAAGAAGATTAGGACGCAATGTTGATTTGGTGCAAATGCACTGGTCTACTGCTAATTATGCACCTTGGCAAGAAGTGGGTTTATTAGATGGTTTGGGTGATTTGTATGAACAGGGTTTAGTTAAAGGTGTGGGTTTATCTAATTATGGAACTAAAAGACTTTTATGGGTACATAAAAGATTTCAGGAAAGAGGTATACCGATTAAAACTTTGCAGGTACAATATTCACTTTTATCTACTTATCCGGTGACGGAATTAGGTTTAAAGGATGTTTGTGATGATTTGGGAATTGCATTAATTGCTTATAGTCCTTTAGGGTTGGGTTTATTAACAGGGAAGTTTTCGGAAAATGGCAGTTTTCCCACAGGTATTCGCGGGTTTTTATGTAAACAGTTATTACCAGGAATGAAGCCGCTTTTAGGTTGTTTGCAAGAAATAGCAAATACGAGAAATAAAACTATGTCTCAAGTGGCTATTAATTGGTGTATTAGTAAAGGCACAATTCCCATTCCTGGGGCTAAAAGTTTGAAACAAGCAAAGGAGAATATTGGGGCTTTGGGGTGGTTTTTGAGTGATGGTGAGGTGATAGAGTTGGATCATGTTGCTGATAGGGTAGAGAAGAAAATGGTGCAGAATATTTTTCAGACAAAGTGAGATAAAAGCAAATATCTAAAAAATAAAATAATATTGATGCGTCATAACTCACTATTTATGGTAAGTTACACTACTATTTGTATTCTTGTAAAATTATTTGCCAAGTTTGAATATGAGCATCTTTAACTTCCGTTGAATTTTTAGCATCTTTTACTAATTCTTCTGTATATGTTTTGATAAATTCATGATAATCTTCTATAAAACGCAGGTAATATTTTAAGGTGTTCACAATACCATTAGCAATAATTTCTAACCCACGTTCTCTTTTAATCTTCAAAATTAATTCATTAATATATTCTTCTTCATCTTTATTAATAAAACAGTCTTTGTATGTCGTCAGAATATAATACCTTTCTCTTGTTGTATTGGCAGATTTTTTTACTATATCCAATATCATATTTCTATCAATAGGAATATTGTGTTTTATTTCTAATATTTCAAACGGATTGTTATGGTTATCCCTTATTTCTATATCACCATAACCATGTTTATCAGCAGAGGTATGAACATTTAAAGGTAGTAATATTTTATTTTCAAATCTGCGAATAGTTTTTAATAGTTGTTTATAGATAGTAAAAATTACAATAACTGGTAGTCGAGAACTTGATGGTTCTGCAAAATGTCTTTCCACCATTTTCATTACTGTATTAATATTGAGAATATTTACAGAATTAACAATTTCTAAAGTTTCTGTAAAAACTATTTCTTGCGCCTTAGAAATAAGATGTAATTGTCCTAAGATGTAAACTAAACAATTTTCAATATCAATTGTTTGATTTTCAATTTTATCAATCAACTTCAAAAAAGGTTCAACTAAGCTTTTACTCCTTAATGGTAATTTAACCCCCTCCTGAAAATTCCAGGTAATTTCTGCGCGTGTTGCTTTAGTTAAAAATGCAGTTTCTTTATTAGCATATTTAGGAAATTTACTTTTGAAAAATGGTGTAGTTACCTTAGTATCGAGAACTCTTGCAGAATATCCATTTATAAATTTAGCCATGTGTAACCTGATATCTTGCTCAGGTTTCATTATTTTCTTGAGTAAGGTGGTAATAATTACCTGAATTAAAGATTTATCGGTTTCTATTTTTTGAATGAAAATATCTACAAAGTTTTTTATTTCTTGATCAAATTCTGTAAATGATTGATTTTTAACTAATTCAAGTGCTTGCTGATAGGATTTTTCTAATCTTTCTACTTCTTGATTATAATCATATTTCATATAAATAATTCCTGCTGTTTAGAATCGGGTTGTTCTATACGGTTATTAGCCAGATTTACGTAATCAGGATTAATTTCGATTCCTAAATAATTTCTATTTAAATTTCTAGCTGCTATACAAGTTGTACCACTACCACAAAAAGGATCAAGAACAAAATCATCTTCTTGAGTTAATAATTTAATCAGTTCTTGAATAATATATAGGGGATAAACTGCTGGATGATGATTATTTTTAGTGATTTCCACTGGACTTTCAATGATGTCTTTTTTTATCGTGTTTCCTAAAATTCTAATAATAGTAAAACCATTATTTTTGATTTGGTTATTTCTTCCTCCATCTTGTCCACCATAAGCTAATTTATGTATACCATGAATTTTCATTCTAAATCCTTCAATTTCTCCATTATGTACTGCTAAAATAGCTTGATTTAATGCTTTAATAGCATTATTTTTTTGTTCTTCACTTAAATCAGAATTTTTGATTAATTCCACATATTTTTTACCTAATTTATCAGAGGGTTTACTTTTAACGCTTTTGTTAAAACTATCCAAGTGTTGTAAATAATTATCCAAATTAAAATAATAATCTTTTGATTTAGCAAATATGAAAAAAGGTTCTGTAGCTTGTATTAATTTTCTTTTATCTTGACGTGGTGTCGGATTGAGTTTTGACCATGTAATTTGATTAATAAGAAAAATATTTTGATTTTGGATGGCTTGAATTGCAAATTTATAAGGAATTAGAGATAAACCCCCGTCAATATATTTATCTCCTAAGTTAAAAACTATTACTCCAGTTTTTTTCAAAACGCGCACACATTCCCAAAAAACTGTGAGGATGTTTTTTAAGTATTCTGATTCAGTTGTTTCATTACCGATACCTAAATCACCATTTCCATAATTACGTTGCTGAAAATATGGTGGTGAAGTAATGATTAAATCAAAAGTATCATTTTCTATTTGTTTGAGTACAGATAAATTATCCCCAAGAATAATTTTATTTTTGATGTCTGATATTGCTCGTAATTTCATGTAACTTTATGCAATTTAATTTGTAATTCATCTACTCAAATATAACAGTTTTTGTATCTTTTTAAACGCTCTCTAAATAAAATTTAATAATTTAACTTTTTAAGCGTCAAATATACGCGCATAAGCATTACATCATAAAACCGTGATATTTGAGTATAATGTAAGTTACAGTTTGAATACTCAATATTCAAGAATACTATAAAATTAGCAATGCTAAAAAAATTAAACTTATCTTTCCCAACAATTCCCAAATCTAAGTATCAATCCCAAAGCCAAGATACAGCCATACAATCTGATATTTATTTCTTTCAAAAATGGCGACAATTATCATTAAAACAACGCATAGAAAGATTTATTAGCCATGAACGAGGAGTAAAAAAACTATGTCTGATAGGAATTAAATCTCGACATCGGAATTTTACTATACAGGAAATTCGTAATTTATTTACCCGTGCTGTATTAGGAGAAAAATTTACTCCTGATTTTCAAGCAAAAGGTATTAATGAAAATATGTGGATTCAAGATTCAATTTCTTTAGCAGGAGAATTACATCAAATTTTGGAATCAATTAATATTGATTACCATGTTAATCGAGGTGTTGCTAGTTCTATTCATGGAGAACCCCGTTCTACTCGTGATTTAGATTTGGTAATAGAAATTAATCAAAATCAAATAGATTTACTGGTAAAAACTTTAGAAGCATCTGAATATTATTGTCCAGCAGGTGCGGTAGAAGATTTACAGCATGGTTGTGGAAATATGTTGAATATTACCCATACAGAAACTATTGCTAATGCTGATATATATATTACTGACAATTCACCTTTTGCAATATCCCAAATGCAGCGGAGAATATTAGTTGATTTAGATGGAATACCTGCTTTTTGGATAGCTTCAGCAGAAGATATTATTTTACAAAAACTTCGCTGGGGAAAGGGAAGTAAATCAGAAAAACAATGGCGTGATGTTTTGGGGATAATTAAGTTACAAGCAGATAATTTGGATTATGCTTATTTAGCCGAATGGGCAGAAAATTTAGATTTAGTTGCTGATTTAAGTGAGGTATTAACTCAAGCTGGAATATGAAAATCACTCATGGTGAAAAACCCAATCTTTCTAAAAAATCAATAATCTTATGTTGATCACCCACATAATTTGCTAAACTCCAAATTTAGAAAAGCAAACAAAAATCTGAGTATTGGGAATTGAGAGAGGTTCGCAAAGTGGTGGAAAGTGAAGACACAGAACAAATTTATCCCCAGGATTTTTCATGGCGGTTTTGGCCTGTTGTGCCAATTTACCCTTATGGTCAACGGCGCACTATCCGTAAAGAAGTTGTCAAAGATACTATCTTGACCTTTGATCAATTACAGGGAATTTTCTATGTAGTTGTGCCAATTCGTATGACTGTAGTTAAGCTAGAAAAAGGCGGTTTGCTGGTTTATGCACCTGTCGCACCCACAGGAGAATGTGTCCGGTTGCTGAATGAGTTGGTGGCAGAACACGGTGATGTTAAGTATATTATTTTGCCCACGATATCGGGAATAGAACATAAAGTATTCGTTGGTCCATTTGCACGACGCTTTTCCGCTGCACAGGTATTTGTCGCTCCCGGACAATGGAGTTTTCCGATCAATCTGCCTTTAAGTTGGTTGGGTTTACCCGGTAAACGTACTCATATACTGCCTGAAAATAGCCAGGAAGCCCCTTTTGCTGAAGATTTTGATTATGCAATCTTGGGACCGATTGATTTGGGTTTGGGTAAGTTTGCAGAGGTGGTTTTTTTCCACAAGCGATCGCACATTCTCTTAGTTACAGATACCATAGTTTCAGTACCAGCAGAGCCACCTGCAATTGTCCAACTTGACCCCTATCCCTTACTCTACCACGCGAAGGATAAAGCCTTTGACATCGTTGCAGATACCTCAGCAAACCGCCGTAAAGGGTGGCAGCGAATCACATTATTTGCCTTGTATTTCAGTCCCAGTGTGTTAGAAGTACCTACATGGGGTGAAGTATGGCGTGATGCCGAAAAAGCTCCAGAACGTTCGAGAAAAGCCTATTTTGGGTTTTTCCCCTTCCAATGGCGGGAAAATTGGCAAGATTCATTTGATATTTTACAAGGAAATGGGCGGATATTTGTTGCCCCAATTTTACAAAGTTTGATTTTAAATCGCGCACCCACAGAAACAATAAATTGGGCTAATAAAGTTGCTAGTTGGGATTTTCAATGGATTATTCCCTGTCATTTTAATGCCCCGATTAAAGTCGAACCGCAACAATTTCGTCAAGCATTTGCGTTTTTAGAAAAACAGCCTGTTGGGGGTTTAGTTAGTAGTAATAGCTATTCTTTGCCGGAGGATGATTTTAAGTTATTGAGAGATATTGATTCAGGGTTAAATAAGTTGGGTATTGTGCCACCAGCAAAAGAGAAAGTGTAATTATAAATAAACTGACAATGAGGTAGGTGTTTCAGATGTTTCAGTCTGTACACTTGGCATAAATAGACATCAGGATTTTTTATGAATATTTATCTGGGAATATTTCGGGTTTTAAAGATGAGTTTTTTTCTACATCCTGTACATCCTTAAATCCTGGAAATCTATCATTTGTCAATAGGTAAATGACAAAAATACCTTTGTTTCGGGTTTGATTTTTAGTTTGCCCCTTTGCCTTTGCAAGAAATAAAAAATATTAATAATTGCTATACTAGAAAAATTACAATTATCTCATAGTAACCGTAAAAATATATGACTCTTAGCCAATTTCAACCCTATATTTCCATAGAAGAATACTTACAAGCTGAAAAATCTAGCCCTATTAAACATGAATATATCCAAGGGCAAATTTACGCAATGGCTGGTGCTAGTGATGCCCATGTAACAATTACTGCTAACTTAGTTGCCCTTTTAAGAAATCATATTCGTGGTACAGGATGTCGGCTTTACGTCGCTGACATGAAAGCAAGAATTGAATCTCTAGATATTTTCTATTATCCTGATATTATGGTAACTTGCGATTCAAGAGATACACAGTTTGAATATTTTAAACGATATCCGAGTTTAATTATTGAAGTTTTATCACCTTCTACAGAAGCCTTAGATAGAGGTGATAAATTTAGTGATTATCAAGAATTAGACACTTTACAAGAATATGTTTTAGTTAGTCAAAATCGGCAACGAATTGATTGTTTCCGGCGCAATTCCGAAGAAAGATGGGTTCTTTATAGCTATAGAGGAAATCAACCATTAGAATTAACCAGTGTAAATTTTTCTTGTCTTCTCGCTGATGTTTATGAGGATGTTGCTTTTCCTCCAAATTTAAGTAAATAAAACTTTAAAGATGAGTTTTTTCTTCATCCTGTACATCCTTAAATCCTGGAAATCCTGATTCAGACAGTAGGGTGTGTTAGCGTTGCGTAACGCACCAAAATTGCTTAAATTTAATCTCATGAATTAATGTGAGTTACGTTTATGGGACAATTATTCATGTAGATATTAGAGATAGAAAAATTTGGATTCAGAGAGATTTTACAGAGGAAGGGGTAGCTAGTGAGTTGGTAGATTTGGGAGTACCAAAAACGGATATTGTTTTAGGTTTTAAGCCACCTTATATGAGACAGTTTACTGATTTTGCATCGGGTTAGATTTTTTATTCAATGTTTTATATTTTGGTAACTTGATAATAGCTTGTCCTTTTGGGATAGGCGTTTTACTTGTCCCTTTTTTTCGCGCAAAGACGCAAAGGAAGGAAGAAAATCTATAACTAAAAATAAAACAAGCTACCGCGAATTTTTTAAAGTTACAATTTAAACTACTTACTAGATAAAACAATTAACGTCTAGCAGGACGTTTTATTATGTCAGGAGGTAATTGCAGTCCATCAAATCTTGAAAGTCGCCGTACTCCAGACATGAAGATGGTATGTATAATATTTAGGGTATCAATAGCTTCTATAGACTCAACAGAACATAAGAAATTACCAAATTTTTCGCCATCAAGGTTTGCCCCAGTTATCAGTTTACCATTATAAATCGAGAAATTTGTGGGTATTTTTTCACAATGTTGGAGATATTCATTTATTGATATGCTTAAGTATCCATTTTTATAAAGTGCCATTTCTATAGTGAAAGGTTTTTGAAACATATCGACATTTACAGGAACTTTAATTGTTTTGTTCAAAGATGTTCTATTTTGGCTAAAAGTTTTAAAGATTAAAAATTTTAGATTGTGTTCACAAGATAAACTAATATTCTTTTGATGCCGATTACCATAAACAAATATAAACCCTTGCTGTAGAGTATTCAGCATCTGCAATTCTAAACAAATTCTAATACCATAATTTACTTGTTCAGCTATGGGGATTTGGAGGTATGAATGGTTAAATAAAAGAGTTGGATCACCATAACCATCTTCGATCAACTGGCCATTATTGACAATCATAGGTTGACGGCTCATAATATCAGAATAGCCATCATTATTACCATCAAATTTTTCAAAAATTCCTTTATACGCTGCAACAAGACAACGGGATATATCATGAATTAACCGTAAAGATGTTTCTGATATTTCACAAATAACATCATTATATAACTGATTTAAATTAGGCTGATTAGCCTCAAAACTAGGTTGCCAATGAATAGAACCACTGTAAGCAATTGCAAACACAAAATTTTGTAAAGTATATAATTCATTTTTGTACTGAATAATGGGGGCAGAGAGAAATTTTTCAACTGTTATTGACTTACTATCTTTATCATTATAAATTTGTGTGCAGCATTCGATATTGGGAGTAATACTCCATCTATTTGGAAATTTTTTATCTACTGGTACAAGTACAATGAGGTCATATTTACTTAACTCATGAGGTAATGATTTTGGAGTATCTTTCTCAAGAATTACATTTCTTATAAAAAGTGCTAAGTCTTCAAAGCGATTATCAAGTTCTTGTTCTGCAAAGACTTGTAATTTTTTATAATATTCTAATCCTCTTGTTGTTTTATTGAAAGGATTTTTGTTGAACTGCTTATTCATATTTATTTTCCCAATAACATACAATAACTGAGGAACAATACCTTAAATATGGGCTGATTTTGCTGATTTTATTTAAATATTATTATATGAATAATCTTGATATGTCAATAATAACACCCGGCGAATATAATTCGCGTCTACACAGACAAAACCCGCCTTCGCGGGTTCAAAAATCTTTCTTTTAGTCCACAAAGGTGGACTTCGTTTGTATAGCCGCGATTTCTAATCGCCAGGGCTTTTTCTGGAGAAATAATATGTATTTTCATCCTTATATCTCTCTCGCTTCACGCAACTTATCCCGCAATTGTGAAATTACAACTTCCCCATTAATACCTTCACCTCTATCTAATTGTTCAATAGCAACATCCACCTTTTCCCGTGTTTCTTCCACCCAATTCTGATAACCCTTATCCCACTCCAAAAGCAATTTTAACGCCTTACTAATTACATCTTCAGGATTTGTATATCTACCTGTGGCAATTTGCGCTTGAATAATTTGCTCTAATTCCGGTTTAATTTTGATATTCATAATTTTACCTTTTTATACTAATTGCTCAAAATCTGGAAGAGAAAAACCTTTCCACTTTAAAAGTGCATAGGCATAAGCTTTTTTTAACATTAAATAATCAGCACTCACTCGCAGAGATTTCAACAATAACCTATCAGATTCACTTAATTGATTATTTTGATTTTTTTCTAACAGTTGAAAATGTAATTCTTGCTGACTTTCTGGAACTTGACTTTGAGCAATATTTAATAATTCCTCAATCGTTAATTCTTGCATAACTGTTAATTCCCCTTGTAATTCCAGAGGTGCATAATCAACAGCAGGAGGAGCATTAATTTGAGTAGTCATACATTTTTATAATAATTTTGTTTTGATTATAACTTATTTTTGATAAATGCCATTTTCAACCCCAACCCTCAACTTCTCTTCCCTTCTTCCTTCGCTTCCTTCGCTCCTTCGTGGTTCATTAACTCTGCGCCTTTGCTCCTTAGCGACTTTGCGCGAAACCTTCATAATCCAGGGGCGGACAAACCGCCCCCATAAAAATCAGGTAACACCAAAAACAATCACCAAGCCCAAAACAGCCCCAAAAACGATCAAGGCATAGAATTGAACCCGACCATTTTCCAAGTATTTCAAACCTTCACCACTGACAAGAGTAAAGAAACCCGTGAGATTAACAGCGCCATCAACAACACGGAAATCAACTTCCATAACTTGTCTAGCCACACGACGCAAACCGAGAACAAAGACACGATGATAAATGTCATCAAAGTACCATTTGTTCAAAGATAAATCGTATAGCGGTTGAATGTTTTTAGCGATCGCACTAGGATCAATTTTGCGGGCTAAATACATCAACACAGCCAAAGTAATCCCAATCACAGAAACCGCCACAGAACTACCCGCCATAATGTAAAACTCATGGGGGTCAAATTCCGCAGCCTTTTCCATAACTTCCGCCAAAGTTTCGGTAGGAGGAAAGATAAACTGCTCAAAATAATTGGCGTAGGGAGTCCCCACCAAACCAATCAACATCGAAGGAATAGCCAACACCACCAACGGTAAACTCATCGTCCAAGGAGACTCATGAGGCTCATGGCTGTGGGAGTCATGGGAGTGACTTGCCAATTCTCCCTTTTTCATCGCCCCAGGACCAAAATTAGGCACTAGTTCTAATGTCCCTGACTTTTCAGCCAAAGCAGCAGCCGCATTTTTGAGTTTTACCTTGATTTTTTCGTCATTACCCCGGAATTTACCTTCAAATGTTGAGAAATACATTCTAAACATATAAAAAGCTGTAATCCCTGCTGTCACCCAACCAATAAACCACAGGAAAGGGTTAGCAGCAAAAGCCGCACCGAGAATTTCATCTTTTGACCAGAAACCAGCAAAGGGAGGAATCCCCGCAATGGCCAAGCAACCAATCAAAAAGGTGAAACTGGTCACGGGCATATATTTCCGCAGTCCGCCCATTAAACGCATATCCTGTGCTAATACAGGGTCATGACCAACAACTGCTTCCATGCCGTGAATTACCGAACCAGAACCCAAGAATAGCATCGCTTTAAAATAAGCATGGGTCATGAGGTGGAATAATCCCGCACTGTAAGCACCCACTCCCATAGCCATGATCATGTAACCAAGTTGGGAAATGGTGGAATAAGCCAAACCCTTCTTGATGTCGTTTTGGGTAATGGCGATAGTTGCCCCTAAAAACGCTGTAAATGCCCCAGTATAAGCAATTACGTTCATTGCGGCTGGGACATTTTCAAATACTGGGTACATCCGGGCAATTAAGAATACACCCGCCGCTACCATTGTTGCCGCATGAATTAGGGCAGAAATAGGGGTAGGACCTTCCATTGCATCTGGTAGCCAGACATGGAGGGGGAATTGGGCAGATTTAGCCACAGGACCCAGGAAGACGAGAATTGCCAACAGAATGGCGAGGAAATTGCTAATAGAGCCGGTTTCTACTAGGTTGGATAGGCGATCGCCCATCACCATAAAATCAAAGCTGCCTGTCGCCCAGAACAGCCCCAAAATGCCCAATAATAAACCGAAGTCACCGACGCGGTTGGTGACAAATGCCTTTTGACAAGCATCTGCTGCGGCTTTGCGGTCATACCAAAAGCCCACTAGGAGGTAGGAACACATCCCCACCAATTCCCAGAAAATATAAACTTGTACTAGGTTGGGACTGACCACCAAACCTAACATGGAAGAGCCAAACAAGCTGAGATAGGCATAGAACCGCACATAACCCGGATCATGCGCCATATAGCCATCGGTGTAAATCATCACCAAAACGGCTACGGTTGTGACAATTACCAGCATTAGAGATGTCAGGTGGTCAATAGTGTAGCCCATCGTCAGGTGAAAATTCCCGGCTGCTACCCATTCCACAGTCCAAAGATAAGACGCATGGCCTTGAAATTGACTCCACAGCAAAGCCAACGACAGTGCCATAGAAGCCCCCATGAGGGAGATAATAACTACAGCATTCAACTGTCGCAGGCGGTTTGTCACCTGATTTATCGAGATTAGCCCTAGACCGACCAGCATTGCTCCCAAGAGAGGTAATACTGGAATCAGCCAGGCATACTGATAGATTATTTCCATCACTAACGCCTACTTTTAGAATTCTGTACAAATAAATGAGAAGATGCCCAAAAAATGAAAATTCAATTGGGGATTGCTGATTGAAAAGAAATAAGCTACTTCTGATAGCCCAATACTTTCAAGTTAGCTTGAATTTTCCCACTTCAAACTTCAGTTAACTGAATAATCAGAACTGCTAATAATTGTGACACACACCGTTCTATAAAACTTACCCAAAATTACCAAAGTCTAGACACATCTGGACAGTCTTAGAATGGCTTCTAAGAGGTTTTTCCGCTCCACAGGCAATCTCGGTAGAACTTACCGTTTCTGACCGTAGTTCCTAAAAGGAACCCCTTGCTCCCTGCCCCCTGACTCCTGCTATATCTATTTTCTCGTGACTTGTATAGGTCAATTTAATTGCTTCTAAGGCTTGACGTAAATCGTCTTTACCGGGAAAACCTTCTAAACGTTGTTTGACTATACCTTTTTCAATTAATAGTAAAGTCGGTAGTGATTTCAGTCTATAGGTATTAGACAACTTAAAATTTTGGTCAGCGTTGACTCCCACCAATTTAAGTTCATCACCACATTCAGCCTGGAATTGTAATAATAGCGGGTGAATGATGCGACATAGTCCACACCAGGGCGCTTCAAAATTAACCAAAACAGGAACTGAAGATTCTAAAACTTCTTGAGTAAATGTCCGTTCATTAACCGACAACACCATGATGCCTCTCGTGATTATAAGGTTTTTATCTCAAAATTAGCTGTCAGCAGCAGCAAATTGGTAAGTTATCCCATTTTGGGGTTTAAATTTTAAATTGAGGATTTTCATGTTTTCCTGCTGACAAAAAAGCCACCGTGATTGTCGCGCTGGCTGTTCTCCATTTCCAATCCTGATTGCTATTGGTTCTGAAAAATTTTACAATGCTGAGAGAGCGGCTGGGTGCAGTCTATACATTGCTATTTATTTACCGTTTCCACTAAGGTAGATGGTGACTTTTTGTCTACGTCCATAAAACCCACTTCAGCCTGGCGGATAAATTCTTTCCCCAATGCCAGTTCTCAACAGTTTAATGATATATGTTTGAGTCTATCATACATTGTTTTGGTAGCAAGTGATCAGCACAAAGTTTTATTAGATTTATATGTTTTGTTGATCTTGGGGATCAGACTAAACTACCACATTATCCTACTTGTTGCCACTAATAACAAGGGGTGCGACCACCATAATAGACCAGTAAAAATGGCAACTCCTAAATAAGCAGGGCGGAGAAATTCTTCCCAGTTCCAAGATTGACGGCCATCAATAATCGCTTGAAAGGGGATAATCGAAGTCCGTTGTTTGACCATCTCAAAAGCTTCTCCATAGCGTTGACTTAAACGGCGATCGCCATGCCATACTCCAAATAGGTGATGTATTACTAAACCGATTGAGGTAACAAGAGTGAAACTAGTTCCTAACCACAGGGTATGGGCTACACACCAAATAACCTGTCCTACCATTTGGGGATGACGGGTAATACGGATAATCCCTGTTTCATAAAGATGAACTTGGGGCTTTTGAATAGCCGCAATTTCTAGTAGATTGAAGGTAGCAGGATATAAAAATAAAAAGGATATAGCTGATAGTACCCAAACTAATGCCCCCACTCCTGGTATACCTTGTACCTGCCAAAGTTGCCAGCCATCGTAACGGTGATTAAAAAAGTAAACAATTAAGATCACAGCCAAAGGCAGGCTAATTAATGCAAAGATAATGCGATAAAGCCTCGGTCCAAGGTATTTTTCTGCCCAAGGACGCACAGCAGCCCCCCCGCTATGGGCGATCGCAAAAACTAATTGTAACCCTAGTATGACAAAATGACTGGAGGTAAACCAAGGATTGGACATCATATATACAACTCAATTCAAAATTCAAATTCAAAGAAGCTACTATTGGTAAACATCTTGACTGGTGTAAGCTATCAGCTATCAGTAGTCAGCCAAGAACAGGAGTAAAGAAGACGAATTATTCATTTTCTTGAAGTTACACCCAGGCAATTAGTTTTAATTACCTGTATTTCCGTCTTAAAATCTGATAGCTGAAGGCTGACGGCTGAATGCTTGATTATATACAGGAAGATTTTTGTCAAGATGTTGTGGTAAGTATTTTAGTTAGTTGTTCAAATCTTAACAATGCCATAAATCATGCTTAGTCACCAAACTATTCATTTTGATTTATTTTTAAAGTTGCTCATGAATCCCAGGTTGTGGGTTAAGCCTTATGTCTGACCTTCCTTTTACTTTAGATCAGTTACGAATTCTCAAAGCGATCGCCCAAGAAGGGAGTTTTAAGCGGGCTGCTGATAGCCTTTACGTCTCCCAACCTGCTGTGAGTTTGCAAGTTCAAAACCTGGAACGACAACTGGATGTTCCCCTATTTGACAGAGGAGGCCGTCGCGCTCAATTGACTGAAGCGGGACATCTACTTCTGAGCTATGGGGACAAAATCCTCAGTTTGTGTCAGGAAACCTGCCGCGCTATTGAGGATTTACAAAATCTCCAAGGAGGTACATTGATTGTTGGTGCTTCCCAAACCACTGGCACTTATCTGTTACCAAAAATGATCGGCTTATTTCGCCAAAAATATCCAGATGTAGCTGTACAATTGCACGTCCATTCTACCCGTCGCACGGCTTGGAGTGTATCTAATGGCCAGGTTGATCTAGCAATTATTGGTGGGGAAATTCCCACTGAATTAGCGGAATCTTTAGAAACTGTTCCCTATGCTGAAGATGAATTGGCACTCATTTTACCCACATCCCATCCCTTTGCCAAATTAGAAACAATTCAAAAAGAAGACCTATATAAACTACAATTCATTGCTCTTGACTCCCAATCAACTATTCGCAAAGTCATTGATCAGGTTTTAGCCCGTTGTGATATTGACACCAGACGGTTTAAGTTTGAAATGGAACTAAATTCCATAGAAGCTATTAAAAACGCTGTCCAATCTGGCTTAGGTGCTGCCTTTGTTTCTACTTCAGCGATCGCTAAGGAGTTACAAATGGGTGTTCTCCATCGTACCCCCATCGAAGGAGTAGTGGTGAAGCGGACACTCTGGCTAATATGTAATCCCAATCGCTATAGATCCAAAGCCGCAGAAGCTTTTAGTCAGGAAATTTTACCTCAGTTTGCTAACCCAGCCTGGACACAGGAGATGTTAAAATTATCACAGATCAATGTAGTAGTAAATAATACATTTGATGTGACAATACCTAATGGTTCTGATGCTGGTTAAACATCTTGTCACCAGTTAAAAGTCATTAGTTAACCATAAGTTGCTAATGACCAGTAACTTGTCTGACCATTGACTCACCAAATAATATGGAAGTCTGCTGCACTCGTCCCCACTGTCAACATCCTAAAAATCACTTTCCTGATTTAGATGATATTCAAACACTAAAAACAGTACCGCAAAAATTTTGCGTTAACTGCGGTATGCCGCTGATTTTACGTGACCGATATTTGCCAATTAAACTTTTGGCTACCGGAGGATTTGGTGCTGCTTTTTTGGCAATTGATCGTGATACTCCGAGAATGCGTCAATGTGTAGTTAAGCAATTTCAACCAAGTGGTAATTTAACGGAAGATGCCTTAGAAAAAGCCAGAATTTTATTTACACAAGAAGCAGGAGTTTTAGAAGAAATAGGTAATGAACATCAGCAAATACCTAAATTATTTGCTTTTTTTACGATTACAGTTCCTAACCTAAAAATAAATAAGTCAGAGCAGTTTTTTTATTTAGTTCAAGAATATATTTCTGGACAAACTCTAGAAGAAGAATTAGTTGAACAGGGCAATTTTTCTGAGCTAAAAATCCTAAAAATACTCAGGGAAATTCTCCCAGTTCTCCAGTTCATCCATGACAAAGGTATTATCCATAGAGATATTAAACCTTCTAATATCATGCGCCATTGTGATGGTAGACTATTTTTGCTAGATTTCGGTGCAGTTAAATTAATTGCTAATACCTCTTCTAGTTCTACAGGAATTTATTCCCTAGGATTTGCACCCCCAGAACAAATGCAAGGTAGTCAAGTATTTCCATCTACAGATTTATATGCCCTGGCTGTCACCCTGATTACATTACTTACTGACAAGGAGGCGAATAAGCTATTTGATGCTTATACTAATCAATGGCAATGGCGTTCTCAAATCAGCATTAACCCCCGACTAGCTGATATTTTGGATAAAATGTTGCTACCTGCTGCCAGTCAACGCTTTCAGTCATCCCAGGAAGTGCTAGAAGCCCTTTTTCCTACCCCATCTGCACAGACGGTATTACCACCAACACAGCCACCTAATTTACAACCACCACAACCAATAAAATCAGTTCAACCGGCTTTTGCTACATGGGAATTATTAGCTGGGGCTGCTTTTAGCGGATTTGAAGGGGCATTAATAGCGATCGCTCTTTTTAGTTTAGTGAAAAACCCGATCATTACTTTAACTGTTGCTGTTGTAATTTTGAATGGTCTAATTTTTGCTCAAACTAAACGCTGGTTAGAAAAATTTGACTTGCTAATTATTCCCGCAGTCAGTTTTGCAATTATATTTTTTATTCCGTTTTTACGAAGTAATATTGCCATTGAGCAAGTAATTATGTTAGCAGCGATAGCTGCATTAATCTCTATAACAGTAACAACATTATTTCGACTTATTTATAAATTAATGTCTTCAATTCTTTAGAAAAAATAGCACTAAAGAAACCACCCATGTCTCAAAAAAAAGAAACTCTGTCACTGCTCTTATCTCTTGTTCTTACCTCTGGATTAAGCTTTGCTGCTTTCTGGTTTTTAATGGAACATTGGGGGCGAATTAACAACAATTCTAGTACCACTAACTCTGCTAATCAGAATCTCACTCAGAACCCCAGTAACAACATTATTAACCCTAATCCGCCACCAGTCAGTAATTGTAAAATCCCCAATTTACCACAAGGTATATTTAGTTATGGTGGTAGTACAACATGGGCTCCTATCCGTCGGGATGTAGACTCAGTCCTCAAAAATAGCTGCCCTCAGTTTGATTTACGTTATACCCAACCCATTAACGAAAAACCAGGTTCAGGAACTGGGATTAAAATGTTGATAGCAAATCAACTAGCTTTTTCTCAATCTTCTCGTCCCATTAAACCAGAAGAAAACGAAACTGCCAAAACCAAAGGATTTAGCTTAAAAGAAATTACTGTAGCCATTGATGGAATTGCGATCGCTGTTAATCATAACCTAAATATTCCAGGATTAACAGTTTCTCAACTCAAAGATATTTACACTGGCAAAATTACTAACTGGCAACAAGTAGGTGGTACAAATTTACCCATTATTCCCCTATCTCGCAGCAAAGAAGCCGGTGGCACAGTAGATTTTTTTGTCGAAAACGTTCTCAATAAAGATAAATTTGGCAACAATATTAATTACATTGGTACAACCACAGAAGCTATCCGCAAAGTAGCTATTGCTCCTGGTGCTATCTATTATGGTTCTGCTCCAGAGATTGTCCCTCAATGTACAATCAAATCCCTACCAATAGGACGGACAAGTGAGCAATTAATAGCACCTTACCAACAACCAAAAATAACTCAATCTCAATGTGCCAACAAGCCTAACCAGTTGAATTCTCAAGACTTTCGCAATGGCAACTACCCAATCACCCGCAATTTATTTGTGATCATAAAACAAAATGGTCAATCAGATCAACAAGCCGGGGAAGTGTATGCAAATTGGTTAGTTACATCTCAAGGTCAAGAACTGATTGAAAAAGCTGGATTTGTCAGAATCAAATAAAAGGAGCCAGGAGGAAGAAAGAAAAAAGAATTATCTATAACCTGGAAAAGTGCTTGGGTTTTCATGATACCAAAAGCCAAGATCAATAATTGGAACCAGGTGGGTGGCCCCAATTTGCCGATCTAGCGTTATGAGTGCCTTCATCATAAATGCGGCACTAGAGAACTTTTTGTCCAGGACATCTTCATTTCATACCCGATTACCCAAAATCTGTTTGTGGTGGTCAAACAGATTCGTAAAAATGAGGAGCAGGCTCACAGAACTAATTACCCAATTTGGACTAGTTAGAATCCGCTGATACCTGCCATTGGTGTGTCCGAGAGTGGCAAGCTCTCAGTCAACATCTATCAATTTGCTGCTCATTAAAGATTTGAACTAGATCCTAGCTGACTCTATTGATAGATTCAGCGGGTAGGCAAATCAGATTATCTCCTTGGGTCAGGATTAAGCCCCGTTGACGTAATTTACCCATTAAACGAGTGACAGTAACACGGGTTGAACCAATGGCGCTGCCTATTTGGGCATGGGTGAGGGGGAAGGGCAAGGAATAACCACGAATGACATCAGGATCAGTTTCGCTCATTGAAGGCTCTCCATATTCCTCAATCAGTAGGGTGAGAAATCCTAAGAGTCTGTCAATTGTGCGACGTTGTCCTAAAGCACTCAACCATAGCAACTTGCGCTGGTGCTGATATCTAAAAGCATCCATAACTTCACGGCGGAAGTGAGGCCAGTTGTCTAGGTCATGCCAGTACATCCACAGCACTGCTGTTTGGTCAACGTGGGCGTAGGACTGGAGTGTAAATGGAGACTGAGCAACAATTTCAAAAGGTTGACCTGCTCCCACAAAACCCAAGAAAGCTTCTTCTGGAGTTCTGTTAATCCGTCTAGATGTTAACTGACTAGCAGTAGCACTGACTTGGGCAGTTCCTACCATGCGAATAGCACCTCTTTGGACTAAATAGAGCAAACCAGGTCTAGCTGGAATCCGCTCATCTTTACTGAAGGTGCGGCAGCGGTAGTGTTCTTGGGCCCAGTCAAGGATTCGCTGCCAAGTTAAGAAAGGACGTGAAGCTTCGGAAAAGGAGGATTGAGATTGCATAGGTAACAAAGAGTGTTTGGCTGAGAACAAAGACGTGATAAGAAAAGTGCAAGGAGTGTCTTTGTGTTAACGGGGTAGGCATAACGCCTAACAGCGTCAGCCCTCCAATGGGATAGAAAGCTAAATTGCTCTCTATTTTTTCTTATACTTCCTACTGTACAACAAGCGTAGTAAAGATTACCCATTTTTTATACATTATTCATCAAATTTTATCCTACTCTCATTTTTCCTTACATAGACTAAACTTCTGTCTGAAGATAGATGGAACAGGATAAAATGATGCACACCATAAATTTTTTACAAAGAAATACGTGTGTTATAGACTACTTTTAGATCAAAATAAAGCAATTAAGCATTTAATAACTGGATATTTAGTGTCTTTCTTCAGTATTTTTACCAATAGTGGGGAAATTACAAGCATAAAAGGGAAAAAAGTTCCTCTCTATCAGGGAGGATATAATCAGAAAATTTTATATATCTCTGGTATGGCTATGAGCATATCAAAATCTCAGAATTCACCAGCGATGGAAATTGCTCAGGCGATTGTTGAGCATTTATCCCGAAATAGTGCTAGTTTATTTAACGTTAAAGTAGTTCCCCCCGGTTGGATTCATATAGAACTCGTTGACTCTACCTTAGCGGCTTGGTTACACTGTCTCACTGTCAGCGGAAATGAGGAATGCTCACTAGAACAAAGTGAACAGGAAAAAAGCAAAATTTCTGTTCCTAATCGCCAATTAACCAACTCATTAACAATTTTTAAAATTCAATACGCTCATTCACGATGCTGTTCTTTGTTGTGTGCAGCAGAAAAGGAAGGATTAATTGAACTTGATAGGACAAATATTAAAAGTTTTGTATCTGTCAACCCTATATCTTGGCTCAATTGTGATCAAAAACTTCGCCTTAATCACGCTGATGAGAGTTTTCTGATTTACCAATTAGTCAAGGTGGTAGATGATTTGGTTTGTGCTGATAGTGGTAGTTCCATTAACTGGTCAAAAGCAGGTGAGAATTTGAGTCAAGCTTTTGAGCGGTTTTGGTGTAATTGTCGGATTTGGGGGGAAGTGAAAATTCATGATCCAGAATTAGCTCAAGCAAGATTAGGATTGCTGATAGCGACTCAATTGGTTTTAAGGTCTGTGTTAGAAGACAAATTGGGCATTGTCGCACCTGTAGAACTTTAATAGCTAAAATTCAAAAATTCAGATCCCCGACTTCTCAAAGAAGTCGGGGATCTATCTTTCTATCTTGTCGGAATTTTACAAAAACTTTGAGAAATTCTCTTGACAAAATAAATATCTCCGACTACAATCACAGGTGTGTGAGGAGCGAAATTAGGAAGGACACCGAGACGAAACACGGCCAGTCGTCGGTGTCTTTTCTTATTTTTGGATTTTTAATTAAGTAAGAATTTTTCCATTGCTATGGCTGCACCATCTAACTCTACACTAGGTGCTACCCAATCAGCGATCGCTTGCACTTGGTCTGGTGCGTCACCCATAGCGACACTAATGCCAGCATAACTGAGCATTTCTACATCATTGAAATTATCACCGATAGTCATGACATTATGACTTTCTAAACCTAGCATTTCTTCAGCTAGATAACGGACAGCATTGCCTTTATTAACATGAGTGTTAGCTGCTTCTATGAAGGTGGCTACAGATGTTGTCATATATAATTCTGTGGGTTTATATCTATGGCGTAAATTAGTCAAAAGTTGTTGAATTAGACTCGCATCATCACACAAAGCTAAAATTTTAGTGGGTTCATGATCTAATAATTGACGTAAATCACCAACGGGAATAGCATTCACACCACAGCGTTGTTGATAACTTTCCGTTTCTTTGGTAATTTCTCGCACATAAAGCTGGTCGTTGATGTAAAAATGGACTGAGAGGAGCGATCGCAAATCTGGCTGTTCAAAGTATTCTAGGAGTTGCAGGGCAATTTCTCTAGATACAGATAAATGACGGTGAATTTCCTGAGTATTTGGATCTTGAATCCAAGCTCCCTGATAAGCTACTAAAGGCAGCGTAGAGCCAATTTCTTGATGAAACCGCAAAGCTGAACAATACATCCTTCCTGTGGCTATAGCTACCTTAATTCCCTTGGCTTGTACAGCAGCAATCACTTCCTTGACAGGATGACTGAGAGTATTGGATTGTCCAGCAATTGTCCCATCTATATCTAAAACCAACAGTTTAATATCTTTTTCGTCTTGACTCTGATTTAAAGGCATTGTATCCATAAACTCCCCAGTTTTTAGTATTGTTTAAAATTATACGGGTATAAATAGCTCATTTAACCCAACACCATCCCAAATTTGCCCTAGAGATAAGCCATTTCATTGATAAACGCAAGTAACTGATTCGCATTACCGCAGAATCAGGATTTATTCCCTCAAGAATGTAATTTGTTAACTAAGGGACTTCCAATTACAATATAACTAAAACTTATAAAAAACCAATAATAGTTTTAATATTCATAACTTATGATAATTCAGCTTTAGATTTTCTTAAGAATTAATTGAGAATAATTTTTATTTAGCAACGAGCTTGCAATACTTTTGAGAGTTTGCTACAATTGTCGAGAATTTCATAATTGGGTTATTGTTGTCAATTTTCTAATTGACTGATAAGGCTATTTCCAAAAGCCTTTATTTATGGTTATTACAGAAATAAATCCCGAAAAATAATACAAAACTTTACAAATTAACAGCAAGTTCCGAGACGAATTTTTAGACAGCAATTATCCAAAGAATTATATAGGACAAATATACTATTGACATACAGAATATTTTATGATGTGCGACAGTAATTTTCGGTTGGATATAAAACCTTTAAATCACTATGTTGTATATTAAATCTGGAGAAAAAAATTAGAATAGACAATTACCAGAAACCAGCAGGAAATAACAATGGATAATTTTTCGTTTTTGACCAGTGTATTCCCATCAGTTGATATTTTTATAGGATTTAAACCAGCTTTAAAAAGAAATACAAAAGGCAAAACAATTTTTACTTTTTCTGATGTTGATGACAATTTATTAGGGAGTCGGGTATTAAAAGAAGCAAGAGGTCTAAAAAAACTCGCAGTTCCTTCCATAACTCATAAGATACATATTAAATCATTCAATGAAGATTACTATCTCGCTGATGTCAAATTAATGATTGAGGACTGCATTAAAGATAAAATTGCCTATGTCAAGAGAGATTATGGGTTAACACCTGAAGAATATTATCAAGAAATACTAGAAACTCGTGCAAAAGCAAATTTAATTAAAGAGGCTGCTTTAAAAATTGATAAGTCTAAATTTCCCAGTGGTGAGGAATTTGAAGTTGAAACTGAGTAGTTGACACTCTCAAGGTATTGTCTCTATGCTGTACTGATAAATCCAAACTAAATAGTTGCCATAATTACACGCCCAAAGAGGGTGCTAGGGCTAACGTTTTTGTCAGATCAGCAAGGAGAAAGAGATCGCAGAGGTTAAACAGTTCTACTTCAGTCTGCGCCCGTCTCATCAGCCGCAGGAAATTACCTTCAGTGTCAACACTTAAAGCAATGTAGTTAAGGAACATTTTCAGGTAGCCTACCCGCGCTCGCTCTGGCATAGTTGAGGCTGTGGGAGTTTGACATAAACGATCAATATAATTGCGTACATCTGCTAAAGGAACAGGTGTGATCTGTTCTCCTCGCAAAGCCTGGCGAATTTGATTAAACAGCCAAGGATTGCCAATTGCCCAGCGTCCCACCATCACACCCGCTGCACCGGTTTGCGAAAGCACTTCCAGGGCAGTTGTCGCCGAGTTGATATTACCATTGGCAAGCACTGGACAATCTACCCGTCTTACCGCTTCCGCAATCAAATCATACTTAACTTCCCCGTGATACATATCTTTCACCGTGCGACCATGTAAACTGAGCAAATCAATATTGTGGCGATTGATTATATCGAGAATTTCGGAAAAGTTATCTGTATTTTCAAAGCCTACACGCATCTTCACGGTCAAAGGTTTATCATTCACAGCAGCACGCAGTTCTCCCAAAATCCGCTCGACTTTTTCCGGTTCTCTCAGCAATCCACCGCCAACATTTTTGCGATAGATTCTCGGCGCGGGACAGCCCATGTTTAAATCTACTCCCGCGATATTATATTTGCAGAGTTCCTTTGCTGTTCTCACTAAATCGGGAATACTTTCGCCAATCATTTGTGCAAAAACAGGGCGACCGGTATCATTTTCGGTAATTGCTGCCAGAATTTTAGAATTGAGCCGTGAGGTATCATTGACGCGGAAATACTCGGTAAAGAAGTAGTCAGGACTGCCGTAGTGGGCAATAACTTTCATGAACCACAGGTTTGTCACATCTTGCATGGGCGCAAGAGCAGTGAAGGGTAGGTTTTTCTGAAGCGATTGGGGGAGCGATACCTGGAACATAGAGATGAAGAGCTTTCAACAAAGCATCACTGGATCAAAAAATGGTGACTTAGCTTCTTCAACATAACGCATAAAAAAAATTAGAATAGATTATAGTTTCCCGATTCGGTTAAGCAGTTGACTTTTAATTCTTCAGTTATCAACAAGCCTACATTCATCTTAATTGATGGACACTCACTAGCTTTTCGTTCCTATTTTGCTTTTGCTAAAGGTAGAGATGGTGGACTTCGTACAAAAGCTGGCATTCCTACCAGTGTTTGCTTTGGTTTTTTTAAATGTTTGTTAGAGGTAATCGCTACACAACAGCCCCAAGCAGTAGCTGTGGCTTTTGATTTGGGTTCACCTACTTTTCGTCATCAAGCTGATGATACTTATAAAGCTGGACGTGCAGAAACTCCAGAAGACTTTATTCCCGACTTAGAAAATCTCTATGAGTTACTGCAAAGCTTGAATTTGCCCATACTTACTGCACCTGGTTATGAAGCAGATGATGTATTGGGAACATTAGCACAAAAAGCCGCAGCGTCTGGGTATCGAGTTAAAATACTTTCCGGGGATAGAGATTTATTTCAATTAATTGATGCTGATAAAGAAATTACAGTTTTAAATTTTACTCCAGAAGCTTTAAAACATTCTACAAATAGTATTGCTGAATTTAAAGCAGAAGAAGTTAAAGAAAAATTAGGAGTATTCCCGACACAAGTTGTTGATTTTAAAGCCTTATGTGGTGATAAATCAGATAATATTCCGGGAGTAAAAGGAATTGGTGAAAAGACAGCAGTACAACTATTAAATACTTATAATTCCCTGGAAGAAATTTATGCAGCTATAGATGATATTAAAGGTGCAACTCAGAAAAAACTAATTACTGGTAAAGAAGACGCGGAAAAATCTCGCTATTTAGCCAAGATAGTTTGTGATGTTCCTTTAGAAATTGATTGGGAAGATTGTCAATTAACAGGTTTTGATAATAGCTTACTCATCCCAATTTTAGAGAAATTAGAATTTAAAAGATTTTTAGAGACAATTAATGAGATCCAACTAAAGTTTGGTGGAGAAGTTGTAGAAAATAAAGTATCGGAAATAATCGCCGAAACAGACGATGATTTGTGGTTTTTTAGTGCAGAAGACACAGCACAAGAAATAAAACAAAATGCTTCACCGATTCAACCACGCATTATTAATACAGAAGCTAAATTAACGGAATTGGTAGAACTTTTAAGAAAGTTCACAAATCCAGAAAATCCCGTTTCTTGGGATACAGAAACTACTGCTTTAGAACCACGAGATGCAGATTTAGTGGGAATTGGTTGTTGTTGGGGAACAGAACCAAATGAACTTGCTTATATTCCTATTGGTCATAAAAACGGTGATAATTTAAATCGAGATTTGGTATTAGCAGCACTGCGGCCAATTTTGGAAAGTGCTGATTATCCCAAAGCTTTACAAAATGCTAAATTTGATCGGTTAATTCTGCGGTGTCAAGGCATTAATTTGGCTGGAGTGGTGTTTGATACTATGCTAGCCAGTTATTTGATTAATCCCGATAGCAGTCATAATTTAACTGATTTATCTTTGCGATATTTGGGATTAAGTGGAAAAAGTTATGGAGATTTAGTTCCCAAAGGGAAAACTATTGCTGATATTAGTATTTCTGCGGTTGCTGATTATTGCGGAATGGATGTTTATTCCACATTTGGCTTAGTACCAAAATTACGGGATAAGTTAGCAGAAACACCAACTTTATATAAACTGTTGAATGAAGTTGAACAACCGTTAGAAGCAGTTTTAGCGGAACTTGAATATACAGGAGTTCGCATTAATTCAGCTTATCTCAAAGAACTTTCACAGCAGTTAGAAATAGAATTAGCAAGGTTAGAAATAACAGCTACCGAAATTGCTGGGGAAAAATTTAATTTAGGTTCTCCTAAACAACTGAGTCATATTCTCTTTGAGAAATTATGTTTAAGTACCAAATATTCTCGCAAAATTCAAACTGGTTATTCTACAGACGCTGCAACTTTAGAAAAACTTCAAGAAGTTGATAATACTGGATTTGTAGAAGCGATTATTGAAAATCGGACTTTATCAAAATTAAAATCTACCTATGTAGATGCTTTACCAGCTTTGGTACATCCCAAAAGCCAAAGATTACATACTGATTTTAACCAAACTGCAACTTCTACGGGTAGGTTATCTTCTTCTCATCCCAATTTACAAAATATCCCCATTCGGACTGCTTTTAGCCGACAAATTAGAAAGGCGTTTTTACCGGAATCAGGTTGGTTAATGGTAGCTGCTGATTACTCACAAATTGAGTTAAGGATTTTGGCGCATTTGAGTCAAGAACCTGTATTAATTCAAGCCTATCAGCAAAATGAAGATATTCATACTGTAACGGCAAAATTAGTCTTTGAGAAAGAAGATATTAGTTCAGATGAAAGACGTTTTGCGAAGACGATTAATTTTGGGGTAATTTATGGTATGGGAGCGCAAAAGTTTGCCAGAGAAACGGGAATAAATCCGATAGATGCGAAATTGTTTATTGAGCGATTTAATGAAAGATACGCCAATGTTTTTGCATATTTGGAGAAAGTGAAAAAAGAAGCTATTGCTTATGGTTATGTGGAAACTATTTTGGGTAGACGACGTTATTTTGAGTTTACTAGTAATAGTTTACGGCAGTTAAAAGGTAGTAAGTTAGAAGATATTAATTTGCAGAAGTTAAAGAATTTAGGTCAATATGATGCTGGGTTACTCCGTTCTGCTGCCAATGCACCAATTCAAGGTTCTAGTGCGGATATTATCAAAATAGCAATGGTGCAACTCCATGCAGTTCTGAGGAACTATCAAGCGCGGTTATTGTTACAAGTTCATGATGAATTAGTCTTTGAAGTTCCTCCCCAAGAGTGGTCCCAATTGCAACCACAAATTAAGTCGCTAATGGAAAATGCTGTTTCTTTATCTGTTCCTTTAGTCGTTGATATTCATGCGGGGGATAATTGGATGGAAACTAAGTGAACTACCTATATCCCACATTCCGTAATCTCACTTTCACAATTGGTAATTATTGCCGAAAAAATGTAAATCAAGCATAATTAACCCTCAATACCTTGGCCATTTTTCTGCTGTGTTGGGTTTGATGCTATTGCTTTGTAAACGTTCCACAACCCAATCTATAAATCAATATTTTTTTCCATTTGGCAAAGGTATTGATATAATAGTGGTTTTATCTGAAAATTTAGGTTTATGCCGCTTTACTAAATTAATTATGAACACACAACCAACAAACCAACCTATTCGCGTCGGAGTCCTGGGATTTGGTGGACTCGGACAAGCAGCAGCAAAACTCCTCGTCAGCAAACGAGAAATGATCTTAGTTGCAGCCGCAGACCAAAAGGGCTACGCTTATTCCACCCAAGGCTTAAATACTCAAGCTTGTATTACCACTTACCAAAATCAAGGTACAGTCGGTTATTTAGAACCAGTTGGAACATTAAGCAATAGCAGTATTCAGGATTTAATCGCCACCGGTCAACCTGTAGATGGTTATTTTCTGGCTTTACCCAACCTTCCTAATGACTTTATTCCCTCGGTAGCCAAAGAGTTCATTAAAGCAGGTTGGCGCGGTGTCCTAGTGGATGCCATTAAACGCACCAGTGCAGTCGAACAACTCCTGGCCATGAAAGACGAACTGCAAGCAGCGGGAATTACATACATGACTGGCTGTGGTGCTACTCCTGGACTGTTAACCGCCGCCGCCGCTTTAGCTGCCCAAAGTTACGCCGAAATTCACAACGTGGAAATTACCTTCGGTGTGGGAATTGCTAACTGGGAAGCCTACCGCGCCACTGTTCGGGAAGATATTGGTCATATGCCAGGTTATAGTGTAGAAGCCGCTAGAGCCATGACTGACGCAGAAGTAGAAGCATTACTCGATCAAACTAATGGTGTGTTAACTTTGGTAAATATGGAACACGCCGATGATGTCATGCTAGAAGTCGCGGGAATTTGTTCACGGGATAGAGTCACAGTTGGTGGTGTTGTTGATACCCGCAACTCTAAAAAGCCCCTAAGTACCAATGTGAAAATTACAGGACGTACCTTTGAGGGGAAGATATCCACTCACACCTTTACATTAGGCGATGAAACCAGCATGGCCGCTAATGTCTGTGGTCCTGCCTTTGGTTATCTCAAAGCCGCTCAGGAATTGCATCAACGCGGCATTTATGGCTTATTCACGGCTGCGGAAATCATGCCTAAATTTGTGAAATAGGTCAGTTGTCAGTTGGAGAAATCTACCATCTACTCCCTGCGGCTGCTTCTGCTTCTTTCTCTAAGGGGGTGTTTGAAAAGTCTAATTTATTACACCCCTAGGTGTAGTAGCGATTTATAATCGCCGGCAACTTTTCAAACACTTTCCGGTGTGATGAGGTACTTATGTAGCGGGCAAGATGCCCGCACTACAAGAGTTTCATAATTCAAGTTTGTATCTCATTAGAGTGTCAATCAGCAGTTACCAATTCAGTGCTACCTTTTGTCCGTTTCCGAGTCATGGCATTGTAAACCATGATGCCAATCGCTTTAATCAAATTACCTTCCAACTCTTGGAACATCTTCATGTTCACACCAAAAGCGGCATTTGCTTCTTCAGTAATGCGATCGCCTGTAGTATCATCAATAGGCATAGCATCTAAATTGGCTCTATACTTAGCCTTAAATGCCTTCTCATCGGTAATATCTGCAAATTCATAAAAAGCAGTTCCTTCACCTTCACCCAATTTCATCGCCGTTTGGGCAATATTTTTGAGGATTTGTCCCCCGGATAAATCACCTAGATAACGGGTATAGGAATGAGCAATTAATAATTCTGGTTCAGTCGCAGAAATTTCCCGAATCCGGTTTACATAAGCCGCACCCGCAGCAGATAATTTAATTTCCTCTCGCCAATTGTAACCATAGTAGTAAGTTAAGTCTTGCTCCAAGGTATGCTTGCGGTTAAGTTCAGGAAAGTAAATTTTGCTCAAAATTGGGTGATGCTTGTGTTTTTCCATTTCCTCTTCCATAGCCGAGTAAATGAAGTAAAAGTTAGCAACCAACTTGCGGTAGGAGTTTTTTTCCACAACTCCCTTCAAAAAACACTTGACAAAACCCACGTTTTCTGCCATGGTGTGTGCTTTCTTTGTACCTATGCGTAATTTGCTTGCTAAATTGCTGCTCATATTAAAATTCTCAACTGTAAAAAAATTAACTGTGAAAGTTTTCTGCCCATAATGGTGAAAAAACCCCATTAAAACGTAAGATTAAAACTATTTGATGAGAATTTATATTAAAAATAATTAAGCAATGAGTTCCTTTGGCGTTTTATTAACGTCAAGGATAATGGAAGAAAGTGCTATTGTCCTGTGTGATTGTGTGGAGTTTTTAAATTTATGGTTTCATCAATGGCTCGAACTCAAGACTGCATTTCCGAAATTGAAAATAGTGGGATGTTCAATTCCATACCACTACCAACCAATGCTTTATTTGGTACAGATGGCATTCGCGGCAAGGTGGGAGACTTACTGAATGCACCTTTGGCTTTACAAGTGGGTTTTTGGGCGGGAATTGTCCTCCGTAATTATGCCACTGATCTAGGACCAATTATCCTAGGACAAGACTCCAGAAACTCCAGTGATATGTTAGCCATGGCTTTGAGTGCTGGGTTAACCGCTGCTGGTTTAGAAGTGTGGTATTTGGGATTATGCCCCACACCTTGTGTAGCCTATCTGGCCAGCATCACTAATGCCATTGGGGGAATCATGATTTCCGCCAGCCACAATCCCCCAGAAGACAATGGAATTAAGATCTTTGATGCCCAGGGTGGAAAGTTATCCAAAGCCCTACAAGGGGAAATTGAGGCGGGATTACGAGGTCAATTATCCCCCGATTTGAACATAAATAATTGCGGCAGACATTATTCACGAACAGAGTTAATTAAAACATATAGCCAGTCTATCCAAACACCTTTAGCATCTGGACTGACTCTCCAAGGCATGAAGATTGTTTTAGATTTAGCTTGGGGTGCAGCGGTGGGTTTAGCACCGGCGGTATTTACAGAAATGGGTGCGGAGGTCATTTGTTTACATAATCAGGCAGATGGCGATCGCATTAATGTCAATTGCGGTTCTACACATTTGGATATTCTCCAAGCCGCTGTAGTCGCCAATCAAGCCGATATGGGTTTTGCTTTTGACGGCGATGCAGATCGGGTTTTAGCTGTGGATAATACGGGCAGATCCGTTAATGGTGATTACATTCTTTACCTGTGGGGTCGCCATTTACAACAAAAACAACAACTCCCAGATAACTTGATAGTTTCCACTGTTATGGCTAATTTAGGCTTTGAAAGAGCTTGGGAACAAATAGGTGGTAAATTAATTCGTACCGCTGTTGGTGATCAATATGTGCAAGCGGAAATGCAGAAAACTGGGGGAATGTTGGGAGGAGAACAATCGGGACATATCCTGTGTAGTCATTATGCCATGACTGGAGATGGTTTATTAACAGCTTTGCATATTGCAGCGCTAGTGAAAGAGGCTAATCTTTCCTTGGGAGAAATGGTAGATCAAAGTTTCCAAACCTATCCCCAAATCTTACGGAATGTGCGAGTATTAGATCGGGAACGACGCTTAGGATGGGAAAGTTGTCAACCTGTGCAACAAGCGATCGCTAAAGCCGAAGTCGCAATGGGTGATAATGGCAGAGTCCTCGTCCGGGCTTCGGGAACAGAACCTGTAATTAGAGTTATGGTAGAGGCCGCTAATGCTGAACTTGTCCACCATTGGACAAATGAATTAGTCTCAAAAGTTGAGGAACACCTAACTTAAAATTTTGTTGCAAACCGCGATAGCCCGATAGGATA
Source organism: Anabaena sp. AL09 (assembly GCF_001672255.1). Taxonomy (NCBI): domain Bacteria; kingdom Bacillati; phylum Cyanobacteriota; class Cyanophyceae; order Nostocales; family Nostocaceae; genus Anabaena; species Anabaena sp. AL09. The sequence goes on along the minus strand of NZ_LJOQ01000085.1, from coordinate 31,557 downwards.
ATCGGTCTTTTGTGTCATAATGTCACGGTAGAATATAGATGTCTTTTTAGAATACAGGGAATCTTACATGACTCTTCGTCTTGGTGATACAGTACCTAACTTTACTCAAGCCTCTACTCATGGGGAAATTGACTTTTACGCCTGGGCTGGTGATAGCTGGGTGGTACTATTTTCTCATCCTGCTGACTTTACACCAGTTTGCACCACCGAACTCGGCACAGTTGCCAAACTCAAACCAGAATTTGACAAACGCAATGTGAAAGCGATCGCATTGAGTGTTGATGATGTAGAATCTCATAATGGCTGGGTTGGTGACATTGAAGAAACCCAAAGCACCACTCTCAATTACCCAATTTTGGCAGATCCAGATCGTAAAGTTTCGGAACTTTATGATATGATTCACCCTAACGCAGCGGCGACTGTTACCGTGCGTTCTGTGTTTGTCATTGACAACAACAAAAAACTCCGTCTGACTTTCACCTATCCTCCCAGCACTGGCCGCAACTTTGATGAAATCTTGCGCGTCATTGATTCTCTGCAATTAACTGATAATTACAGTGTTGCTACCCCCGCAGACTGGAAAGATGGTGAAGATGTGGTGATTGTCCCTTCTTTGAAAGATCCTGAAGTCCTCAAGGCTAAGTTTCCTAAAGGTTATGAAGAAATTAAACCTTATTTGCGGATGACTCCTCAACCTAACAAATAGGTTTTTATAACAGCAAATATTGCTTTCTATTGTAGGGTGGGTTAGCAACGGTGTAACCCACCATTACTTGTTTTTTGTTTTACACTCTCGTTGCATTACTTATTTTTTGTTGAAGAGAAGTAATAATTTCAGGAGTTAATTCTGCTTCTGGTTGTACCACTTCACGTTCGGCTAAAACCGATTTAATTTGACTTTCGGAAGCTTTTCCTAAACCTTGTAACAGTGTTTTAAAGCTTTGATTACTAGCTGTGTTAGTTGTCATAATTTGATATTTGGTTATTTGAAAACTTGATTGCTAATCTATTTATTAGATTAAGTAACTTTAATTCTTTTTCGATTTTTCCTTTGTCTTCAGATTCTTTTATATTAATTTTAATAAATTGCCTATTTGATACTAAAGTTACATGATTGATATCATTTGATAATAAATAGTTGATATAAATTCCTTCTCTATCCTGACCATTTGAAAAGTTTTTAGAATAATATTCATCTTGTATGCGTTTTGGTAATGCTCTTGTTGTTAAAATTTCTTCAATAAATAAAGTATTTGATTCAGTAATTTCTTGATGATTATATTTGTCCGTCCATTCATTTAACTTAGAAACATAAGGATATAGTTCAGCCTTATTCTTATATTGAATTGGTAAAATAATGAAACCTTTTAAAGCCTCTTCGGCTATTTCTTTCTTGGGAACTCTTGAAGTAAATGGAGTTAATAAAATTCCTTGAAATTTAATTTTTAGTTTTGTAGGTAAATGATCAGAAATTTCACTTTTTAAAATATCTCTTAATTCTAAAATTTGTTCTATTCCATGTTTCAACTCATCACTACTTTTACCTTTCATTTCAATAATTGTACAAATGCAAGATTTAGAATCAATATAAAGAGACATATAATCTGCTCTTTTGACTTTTTCACCTCTTATTAAAGGATCATTTTTACAATGATCTCTATCTATTTTGAATAAAATACATATAGCATCATTTTGAGAATCTAAAGTTATACGAAAATGTACTCCACTTTCTTGTGGAGCATTTCTTCCTGGCATTGTACGCATTGTAGCAAAAACCAGCATATTTTCTAGAAAATTAAAATTTTGCCAATTGAGTTTATCTTGTTTGTCTTTGAGAATTTGAGCAGGATTATTCTTCTGTTTCATCTGCTTTTCCTTGTCCTGCTTCATAAATTTGAAAAAACTTTTGTTGAATATCTACAGAAACATCACTTAAAGTATCCCATTTAATACCGGAATCTGGATCATTTAATGAAACTAATTTATTATCTTTCATTTCATACGCGCTAACTTGATCAATAGGTAAAAATGCTCTTTCATCTTGAAGATATAAATATGAACATTGATGTTTTAATAGTTCAGGATTGTTATGATTACCATTAACTAAATTTTCCAGATGTGCCATAATATATGGACTATGGGTTGTGAGTAAAATTCTTACACCAAGATTAACAAGAATAGATAATGCTTCCAGCAGCTTTGCTTGTGATTCTGGGTGTAAGTTCATTTCTGGTTCATCTATTACCAGAAAATCACCTTTACTTGCACGATATCTTAAATATAAAAGTAATGGTGCAAGTTGCCTGATAGAAGAAGAAGCATTATATAGATCAATTTCTAAACCTTTTTTAACTAAAACTTTTATTTCTTTTCCACCTAGCTTAGTAGGTTTTAAATTAGTTTTATTTTTGTTTTGTAGCTGTTTTTCAATTTCATCTGCTAATTTCTGAAATTCGTTTTTATTTATTGGATTAATCTTCGGTATTGTTTGAAGTTCTATTTCAGATAATAAATGTAAAAAATCTTCCACTGGTTGTGGATAACGAACATCATCTTGATCGCTTTCAGATAATAAATTTAAAAAATCTTCTAAATCTTCTACTGCTTGTGAATAACGAATATCATCTTGATCGGTTTGATCTTTTAACACATCAAATAAACTAAGCTGTTTTACTGAATCACTGTTACTAAATAATTCTCTTTTATTTTTTTTAAGAAGTTCATATCGTCTATTCTGTAAGATTTTATAGGTATTTATAAAAGCATTTCTTTCCGCAGGGAATGGGTAGCTGCTACCAAAAAGTTTCCGTTTAATGTTAAGGATAAATATTACATCAGGTTTATGTTTAAAAGCACGCATAAATTCTGATATATTTAAGTTATTTTGTTCAGTTTTAGCTAAATCTCTAGATTGGAGTTCAAAGCATAAAATATCATCTTGATAACTTATTTTATAATAAGTAGTATCTGCTAAATGTAAATATTCTTCCTGAATTAATTTATTGATTGCATTTTTGACTTCTTGGCGAGAAATTATCATCTCAAATGATGTTTGATAAAAAAGTTTACCACTTGAATCTTGAAAAAATGATTTTAGAATTTCTCCTTTAAAAACCCTGGACATCTCTTCAGACTCTCTGATAAAAAAATCCAGCAGCTTATTATCTATTTTCAGTGACCAAAGACCTTCACCTTTCTGTTCAATCCCTAATTGATCAGATGTAATATTGGTTGAATTGATATTTGTACCAGCACGCTGCCATAAACCATAGGTAGAATAAGCAATATAAGTTTTACCTGAGTTATTAGGTCCAATAATTACTGTCAAAGGACGCAAATCTAACTCTGTTTCTTGAATACTGCCTAAGTTAGAGAATTTGATTTTCATTTTTCGTCTATATTCCAAATAGAAAATACCATTTTAGTATCAACGGCGTTCATGCAGCATCTCCCGTGTAAAATGAGGTGCATTTAATGGAATCGGATTTTGCTGCATTCGTGAAATTAGAGATTTGAGAAAACGTTGTTTACTTTCTACATCGGAAATGGGAGGTAAAACAACAAAATTTGATTGGATGAGTAATTCCACTTCAGAACCTTCAGGTAAATTACAGGCTGTTTCCAAAATGAATGTGCCGTTACGATAGACTGCTTTTAGGGTAGGGGGCATAATAAAAAACTCCATAACTTAATTATTGTAGAGCAAGTTAAGCCAATAATCAGAATCACCCATCAATTAACAAGTTAATATTACATTCAAATACAACCATTTTGCCTATCTCTCACATTGTCCCTAGCAGTTATAGAATAATAACGATATCCTTGTAAAGCCTACCAAGAGCAAAAGGTAGAGGTTAAGTAGCAGATTTGACAGAATTAAAACACCAAAACTCTGTATCCAGAAGAAATTAGTAGCATTTTAGAAGTTAGTAAGATTTTTATGGTTTCCCAAATTCGGTTTTTGATGTGCGCTCCTGACCATTATGATGTGGATTATGTGATTAATCCTTGGATGGAAGGGAATATTCATAAGTCATCACGCGATCGCGCCGTAGAGCAATGGAATAAATTATACAATGTAATTAAAAATCACGCCATTGTTGATTTAGTGCCTCCCCAAAAAGGCTGGCCTGATATGGTATTCAGTGCTAATGCGGGTTTAGTCCTTGGTCAAAATGTCGTTCTCAGCCGCTTTTTACATAAAGAACGTCAAGGTGAAGAACCGTATTTTCAACAGTGGTTTGAACAAAATGGTTTTAATGTTTACACACTTCCCAAAGACCTCCCCTTTGAAGGTGCTGGTGACGCACTCCTCGACCGAGAAGGACGCTGGTTATGGGCTGGATATGGTTTTCGGTCAGAATTAGATTCTCACCCCTACCTGGCTAAATGGCTGGACATTGAGGTGATTTCTCTACGCTTAATGGATGAGCGTTTTTATCATCTTGATACCTGTTTTTGTCCTTTGGCGAATGGTTATTTGCTGTATTATCCTGGTGCATTTGATTCCTACTCCAACCGCGTGATTGAAATGCGCGTCGCACCCGAAAAACGGATAGCTATTGAAGAAGCTGATGCTGTCAACTTTGCTTGTAATGCGGTGAATGTGGATAGCATCGTGATTATGAACAAAACCAGTGAGAGTTTAAAATCACGGTTAGCAGAGGTTGGTTTTCAAGTTATTGAAACACCATTAAAGGAATTTCTCAAAGCCGGTGGTGCGGCTAAATGCTTGACTTTGCGGGTAACAGAACCTATTGGCGAGGAAATTCACGCTAATGCTTCTGTAGAAAGTCGTGTCATCCGCATGGAAGGACACTTATTAGATGCAGGTTTAATTAACCGCGCTTTAGATTTAATTGTGGAAATGGGGGGAAGTTTCCAAGTTCTCAAATTCAACTTGGGAGAACAACGTCAAAGTACATCTGCGGCTGAGGTGAGGGTATCTGCACCATCTCACGATGTGATGGAAGAAATTATCTCCCAGTTGATTGATTTGGGTGCGGTTGATTTACCCCAAGATGAACGAGATTCTAAGTTAGAACCTGTGATCCAAGCGGGTGTTGCTCCTGATGATTTCTATGTCAGCACGATTTATCCCACTGAAATTCGGGTAAATGGACAATGGCTGAAGGTGCAAAATCAACGCATGGATGGAGCGATCGCTATTTCCACAACTCCTAATGGTATAGTAGCAAAATGCAAACTCCTCCGTGATTTAGAAATAGGCGATAAAGTAATTGTGGATGTGTTCGGTATTCGCACCGTTCGCAAAGCCGAATCACGCGAACAACGCAATTCCCAAGAGTTCAGCTTTATGTCTTCCGGTGTTTCCAGCGAAAGACGGGTGGAATTAGTTGTGGAACAAGTGGCTTGGGAATTACGTAAAATCAAGGATAGCGGTGGTAAAGTAGTTATCACTGCTGGACCCGTTGTGATTCATACAGGTGGGGGTGAACATCTCTGTCGCTTAGTGCGAGAAGGCTATGTACAGGGTCTTTTGGGTGGAAATGCGATCGCTGTTCATGATATGGAACAAAATATCTTGGGTACTTCCCTGGGTGTGGATATGAAGCGGGGTGTAGCTGTGCGTGGTGGACACCGACATCATTTAAAAGTAATTAATACTATCCGCCGTTTTGGTAGCATTGCTAAAGCTGTAGAAGCGGGAGTGGTGAAAAGTGGGGTGATGTATGAATGTGTGAAAAATAACATTCCCTTTTCCCTCGCTGGTTCAATTCGGGATGATGGTCCCTTACCCGATACCCAAATGAACCTGATTTTAGCACAACAGGAATATTCCCAAATCATCCAAGGTGCAGACATGATTCTGATGCTGTCTTCCATGCTGCATTCTATTGGGGTGGGAAATATGACTCCGGCTGGTGTGAAGATGGTTTGTGTGGACATTAACCCGGCTGTGGTGACAAAATTGAGCGATCGCGGTTCAATAGAATCTGTAGGTGTGGTGACAGATGTGGGTTTATTCCTCAGTTTGTTAACTCAGCAATTGGATAAGTTAACGAGTCCTTATGTTGCTAATGTAGGTTAATATCAACCGCATAGTTTTTTAGTCAAAATTGCGGGCTTTTGCCCGCATCACAATATGGAAATTTGTTATTATTACAATAGTGATGGTTAAATGAGGATAATATTATGGCTATCCAAGTTAATGATAAAGAAATAATTTCCCTAGAAATTAGCACAAAAGATAAAAAAAGACTAGAACAAATTGCTTTAGTTAAAGGAGTAAGTCTGAATGAATATTTATTAGCAATTGCTCTCAATGAAGCTGAAAAAATCGAGAATAATTTAATTAGTGAGGAAATTAATCTTTCTGATAAAGATTGGGAAATTGTGATTTCATCTATAGAAAATCCATCAGCAATTAATCCTAAATTAAGAAAAGCGATTGAACGTTATCAAAAAGAATATCAATAATAAACATGACATATATAATTTGTTCTATAAATGACAAAAGAGTTATTAGGGATAACTTTGATTGTGGTGTTTCCGAATTAAATGAATATCTGAAAAAATATGCTAAACAAAATGATAAAAAGGGAATTGCTAAAACTTGGATAGCCATTTTAGACGATAAAGAGGGAGATGCTTTAGGTTATTATTCTATAATAATCCTGAACAACTTTGGCTACGCTGGTGGGATTTAGATAGTAATTTGTTATTGGTAGGTCAGGAAGAAGCCCAATTACAAAAATTAAGGGCTGAAAAAGCAGAAGTTAAAGCTGCAAAATTAGCAGCACGTCTACGGGAAATGGGTATAAATCCAGATGATGATTTATAATTAAATAAACGAACCACTCCAGGCACAGAGGACACAGAGAAAAATGCAACGGGCTATTTTACTAAGAGATTTACAGTTTAAACAAGTTAATTGGGTAAGTTTTTTGGCTGATTTCCTGTTAGCTGGGATGGTTTTTGGTCCCCCTATTGCACCTTTTTTGGCTGCGTCTGCTGTGTTTTTGCTTCCGGGGATTGCGGACATTATTTACTTTATGGGTAATCATGTATGTCCGCAGCCTACTATGGGTTTGGAGTTATCTCCACCTTTCATTATGGCGGTTTGTATGCGCTGTTATGGAACGGTATCAGGTTTATTGATGACTCGGATTTTGTATGGTTTAACTAATGGCAAAGGCGTTTTTTGGTTAAGTCAATATGCTTGGACTGGTGCGGCTTTTGCTAGTGTGTTGATGATGGCTTATCCCTTGGAATTAGCAGCGCAGATTTTCGGTTTATGGGATTTTAATAATTATATTGTTACCCCTTTTGGTTTAATTACGGGTTTGGCTTGGGGTTTATTTGCTATGCCAATTTTGCATTTTCGCAGATAGGAAGAGGGAGATTTACTCCCTATTTATCAGTAGTATTCTTTGAGGAATTAGGGATCAATAAATTAAATAAAAATTTATCTAACCTACCAATTTTTGCCAAGTAATTGCCCCAATAATACCATCAGCAGTTAAACCGTTTTGTTGTTGAAATTTCTTGATTGCTGCTTCTGTTTGTGGACCATAGATACCATCAGGATCAGCACCGACACGATATTGTAAATATCTGATAATTACACCACTAGTATGAGTTCCTTGCACAACTCGTTTAGCTAATATTTGATTGAGGGCATCCCAGGTGGTATTACCTGCTATTCCTGTGGGTAAAACTCCCACAATTCTCTGAAATTTTTCCGTTGCGGAAGATGTAGCTTGTCCCATGCTATTATCTTCGACTAGGGTCCGATTATTTTTATCAGTAATTTTCAGCCGATTTAAAGCTTTTTGTAGTCTGAGAATGCTCTTATCTTTATTCTGTTCTTCATCTATAACAGTATTTACAGGAGCATTAGGCACAGGATTTACAGGCACATCAGAAGCAGGATTTACAGAAGTATTTGCTACTTTACCTGTCAACCCGGCAACTATCGCATTAGCCATTGTTTCACCATCATATAGTTGTATATCTTTGGCAGAATCAATGAAGCAACATTCTATAAGAATTCCTGGCATATTTGTTCTTCTGAGAACATACAAATGTGAGCCACTTTTAACACCACGATTAAAAAAGCCCAATTTGACAATTTCATCTAATACTTTTTGGGCAACTTTTTTGCCAGCGTCGCTGATAGCAAATACTTCTGTTCCATTAGCTTGTCCATTAAAAGCATTAAAATGAATAGAGACAAAAATATCTACTCGGTTACTATTGGCTTTTTCGCACCGGCTACCTAAAGATTGATTTACTGTCCTGGCACTATTCGGTTTACAGGCAATTACTGTATGTCCTAAATTTTCTAATTTAGCTATAACCTTATTACCCACTTCCATTGTTAACTTATTTTCGGATTTAATTCCCTTTGCACCACTATCGGGAGGGCAATTGTGACCAATATCAAGACCGAATTTCATTTGTATCTCCTTAATTGACTTTTTTACTATGCCAAGAGTCTGCTACTGGTTAATATAGTTCCAAAAAGCATAGACATTATTTTAATCTCTAGGTAGAGATTCCCCCATTAATCTCCAAAAATGTTTAAGATCAATGTAAAGAAATATTTCGTAGCAAAAGCGCATGAAACGCATTGTCTTGATTGCTGGGTTTGAATCGTTTAACGCGGACTTGTACCGAAAAGCGGCTGATTTGGCTAATTCCCGGTGTCCAGAGTTGGATATTCGAGTATTTAGCGATCGCAATATTACCACCAATAGCACGGAAGTAGCAGCGGCACTTAAAAACGCAGATGTATTCTTTGGTAGCTTACTCTTTGATTATGACCAAGTTGTATGGTTGCGGGAGCGTGTCGCTAACATCCCTATCCGGCTCATTTTCGAGTCAGCACTGGAATTAATGAGTTTAACCAAAATAGGAGCATTTGCGATTGGTGACAAACCCGCAGGAATGCCCAAACCCATTAAATTCATCCTGGACAAATTCAGCAACGGTAAAGAAGAAGACAAACTTGCCGGTTATATCAGTTTCCTGAAAATCGGACCAAAGTTATTAAAATTCATCCCCGTCCAAAAAGTCCAAGACCTTCGTAACTGGTTAATTATCTATGGTTACTGGAACGCCGGCGGTTCAGAAAACGTCGCTTCCTTATTTTGGACAATTGCGGAAAAATACTTAGAGTTAAAAGTTGGAGATATACCCCCACCCATGGAAACCCCCGATATGGGGTTATTACATCCTGATTATCAAGGATTTTTTACATCACCCAAAGCATACTTAGAATGGTATCAAAGAAGGAGTCAGGAGTCAGGAGTCAGGAGTCAGGAGAAAGAAAGGAATAAAATTACCCAGTCCCCAATCATCGGTATTTTACTTTACCGAAAGCACGTCATCACCAAATTGCCCTATATTCCCCAACTAATCCGCTATTTTGAAAAAGCGGGTTTGACTCCCTTACCCATCTTTATCAACGGTGTAGAGGGACACGTAGCCGTTAGAGATTGGATGACCAGCGACTACGAAACCCAAGAACGTCAAAGAGGTAAAATTGAAACCCTTTCCCTTTCCGCAGAATCGGTAAAAATTGATGCCATAGTTTCTACCATTGGTTTTCCCCTGGTTGGTGGTCCGGCTGGTTCAATGGAAGCCGGAAGACAGGTGGAAGTAGCTAAACGCATTCTCACAGCCAAAAATGTTCCTTATATAGTTGCTGCACCCTTATTAATTCAAGACATTCATTCTTGGACAAGGCAAGGCGTAGGCGGTCTGCAAAGTGTTGTCTTATATGCTTTGCCAGAATTAGATGGCGCAATTGATACAATTCCTCTCGGTGGTTTAGTTGGGGAACAAATTTATTTAGTTCCTGAACGAATACAGCGATTAACTAATAGAGTTAAAAGCTGGATTTCTCTCCGCCAAAAACCTATTTCTCAACGGAAAATTGCCATTATTTTATATGGTTTTCCCCCTGGTTATGGTGCTGTAGGAACTGCTGCATTATTAAACGTTCCTCGCAGTTTAATTAAATTACTTCATGCACTGAAAGAACAGGGTTATACAGTTGGTGAAATTCCCGAAGATGGTGAAGAATTAATTCGCCAAATTAAAGCAGCGGATGAAATTAATCCCCTGGTAGAAAATAACATAAAAGACATCACAACTGTTAATGCTAGAACATTAGAAAAATGGTTGGGCTATCTTTTTACATCTCGCATTGAAAAACAATGGAAATATCTGACTGGTAGCGGCATTAAAACCTATGGAGACGAGTTTAATATTGGTGGTGTGCAATTAGGAAATGTGTGGATAGGTGTCCAGCCACCTTTGGGAATTCAAGGAGATCCCATGCGGTTAATGTTTGAAAGAGATCTAACCCCCCATCCTCAATATGCAGCTTATTATAAATGGTTACAAAACGATTTTCAAGCTGATGCAGTTGTTCATTTTGGAATGCACGGAACCGTAGAATGGTTGCCCGGTTCACCATTAGGAAATACTGGCTATTCTTGGTCTGATATTCTCTTAGGAAATCTGCCCAATCTCTACATTTATGCCGCAAATAATCCTTCAGAATCAATTTTAGCCAAACGTCGCGGTTATGGCGTGTTAATTTCTCACAATGTCCCTCCCTATGGACGCGCTGGTTTGTATAAGGAATTGGTAAATATCCGCGATTTAATTGCAGAATATCGAGAAGATCCAGAAAAGAATTATCTGTTAAAAGAAGGCATTTGTAAAAAGATAGTTGATACTGGATTGGAGGTGGATTGTCCTTTTGATGATGCGAAAAGGTTGGGTATTCCCTTTACGCCGGAAAATGTGAGGATGTTTAGTAATCACGCTTTTGATCATTATTTGGTGAAGTTGTATGAGTATCTCCAAGTTCTCGAAAATCGTCTTTTTTCTTCTGGTTTACATACTTTAGGTGAAGCACCAAATCAGGAGGAGTTAACTGGTTATTTGGATGCTTATTTTGGGGGAGAGAATGAACCACGTTCGCGCAGCGTCCCGGAGGGATATAGAAGCGAAGAACACGAAGGAAGAAAGGAAGAAGAAAGAAAGGAAATTACAAGGTTATTAAATCAGTCTACTGATGAGTTAACGAATCTTTTAAGGGGTTTAAATGGTGAGTTTATTCCTCCTGCACCTGGTGGGGATTTGTTAAGGGATGGTGCTGGGGTGTTACCTACGGGTAGGAATATTCATGCTTTAGATCCTTATAGAATGCCTTCTCCTGCTGCTTTTGCACGGGGTAAGGAAATTGCTAAGAAAATTATTTCTCAGTCTTTAGATGAAAATAAGAAATATCCCGAAACTGTAGCAGTTTTATTATGGGGTTTGGATGCTATTAAGACTAAGGGTGAATCTTTGGGAATTCTCTTGGAATTGGTGGGTGCTGAACCTGTGAAGGAGGGAACTGGACGCATTGTTAGATATGATTTAAAACCTCTTGCTGATGTTGGACATCCCCGTATTGATGTGTTAGCAAATCTATCGGGAATTTTCCGGGATAGTTTTGTGAATATCATTGAATTGTTAGATGATTTATTTCAACGGGCTGCGGAAATTGATGAACCGGAGGAAATGAATTTTATTAGAAAACACGCTTTGATTTTAAAAGCCCAAGGTGTGGAAAATTCTTCCGCAAGATTGTTTTCTAATCCCTCTGGTGATTTTGGTTCTTTGGTTAATGATAGAGTTGTTGATGGTAATTGGGAATCTGGAGAAGAGTTGGGGGATACTTGGGAAAGTCGCAATGTTTTTAGTTATGGTAGAAATGATAAAGGACAAGCTAGACCAGAAGTATTGCAGACATTATTAAAAACTAGCGATCGCATTATTCAAGAAATAGATTCGGTAGAATATGGTTTAACCGATATTCAGGAATATTATGCCAATACGGGAGGTTTGAAAAAAGCTGCCGAAAAGCAAAGTGGAAAAAAAGTACAAGCCAGTTTTGTCGAAAGTTTTTCTAAAGACACCACACCCCGCAATTTAGATGATTTATTGCGAATGGAATACCGAACTAAGTTATTAAATCCCAAATGGGCTGACGCAATGGCTAATCAAGGTTCTGGTGGTGCTTTTGAAATTTCCCAACGCATGACGGCTTTAATTGGTTGGGGTGGTACTGCTGATTTTCAAGATGATTGGGTTTATGATCAAGCCGCAGAAACTTATGCTTTAGATCCAGAAATGGCGGAAAAATTACGCAAAGCCAATCCTGAAGCTTTTAGAAATATTGTGGGGAGAATGTTGGAAGCATCGGGACGCGGTTTATGGCAAGCTGATGGAGATAAGTTGGATAAGTTGCGAAAGTTATATGATTTGACTGATGAGGAATTGGAAGGAGTGACGTAAAAAATCTCAATAATCACCCACTTCTTAGGGCAACAATTGGGTCTAACATCGCTGCTTGTCGGGCCGGAAATACACCAAAAATCAAGCCTATACTCCCGGATATTCCCACCGCGACAACAATCGCATATAGAGGAAATTGAGGAGTCAAAGGCGTGAAGAAGGCTAACGGCATAGTTCCCCCAACTCCTACAATTATGCCCAGCAGACAGCCAGAAAGAGAGAGAATAATTGCCTCAATTAAAAACTGCGCTAAAATATCATTCTGAGTTGCCCCAACTGCCTTACGCAACCCAATTTCTTGAGTACGTTCAGTCACAGAAACTAACATAATATTCATAATACCAATTCCCCCAACTAACAAAGAAATAGCCGCAATTAAAGCTAATAATAATGACAAAACACCAGTTACCTGAACTACCAATTCTTGAAACTTCTTATTAGCAAAAACAGCCACATCATTTTTCCCATGTAGTCGAGCCAGAATATTAGTAATTTGAAAACCTGCGGCGCGAATACTATCTCTATTTTTGGCAGTCACTAAAATATAACTGAGAGGAATATCAGATATTGATCTGCGTCCCACTAACCTATTAGCAAATGTTGTGAGGGGAACAATAGCAGTTTGATCAGAATTCTCCCCACCAAATGCACCCTTTGATTGCAATAAACCAATAACTTGAAACGATATATTATTAATAAGAACTTCTTGCCCTACAGGATTTTCATCGCCGAAAAGTTTCCGACTAGTTTCTGCACCCAAAACAGTAACTTGAGCCTGTTCTTGCTGTTGTATTTGGTTAAACATTCTGCCAGTGACAAGAGTAAGATTCTGCACAGCAAGCAAATCAAACGTAGTGCCTTTAACAGTTGTTGATGTTAACTTGTTATTAAAACTAATTGACATTTTTTGCTCATCTATAGGCGCAACTTTGCTAACACTAGGAACTTGAGCCTTAATTGCTTCTGCATCTGAAAGCACCAATTGAGCATCAGGAAATTTCATGCCTTCATCATCTTCAAAAGTGCTATATACCGTCAGTTGATTTGCTCCAAACGCCTCAAGTTTACCCAACACAAGATTCTGTGCGCCCTGTCCAATCCCAATCATACTAATAACTGAAGCATTGCCAATAATTATTCCCAACATAGTTAATCCGCTACGGAGTTTATTAGCAGCGAGAGTTGCAAAAGCCATATTCACACTTTCCAGCAAATTCATAATTCATAATCCCTTCCCAGCATAAAATTACTTAATTTCTTCCTTCCTTCTTTCTTCTTCCTTCTTTCTTCGTGTTCTTCGCTCCTTCGTGGTTCATTTAATCAATATTCTTCCAGTAGAAAGAGAGTAGACTAAGATCCAGTAACACGATCAATACCATCAATTAATTGATTAGCTGGTGGCTGAATAAAAACCCGTTCACCTTCGGAAAGTCCGCCTAAAATTTGGGTTTTATCACCAGAAGTAATTCCTACCTGTACAGGATGAAATTTTGCTTGATTATCTTTATCTGGTAACAGTACACCCACCTGCCCTCCCTTCCCAGAAACCACCGCAGCCGAAGGAATAACCAAGGCATTGCGAATGTCATTCACCAAAAAAGTTAACTTCACATTTAGCCCTACCTTGAGTTTATCTTGACCCGTTGCCAAAGCAATCTTGACTCGCATAAAAGTGACATTTTCTTCCTTAACTCCTCTAGGAGCAATCAAACGGACTTTCCCTTGAAAAACTTGATCAGGAAAAGCATCAAGGCGAATTTCTACAGGCTGATTTTTCTGAATTTGCGCCATATTCACTTCGGGAACTTTAGCTTCTATTTCCAAACCACTGGATAATTCAGCAATGGAGGCACTAGTTCCCCCTTCATTGGTAGAAACAGAAGTATTTGGAGTTACGAAGTCCCCCGCTTGGGCAAAACGTCGGGTAATTAAGCCAGCAAAAGGGGCGCGAATGAAAGTATTTTCTAATTGATTTTCGTAAAATTGTAATTGGGCAGTTGCTTGAGCTACTTCAGCACCAGCTTTGGTAATTTCCTCAGTTTGATAACCGGAAAGTAGTTTTTTCACTTGTTGTTGGGCAGATATCAGACTAAATTTAGCTTGTTGTAAGTTATCCCTAGCGCTTTTTTCTTCGTTCAAGACGGCATCTAAATCATCACGGGATACTGCTCCTTGAGATGTAGGATATTGCCTGCGCTTGACTCGTTGAGAGGCTAATGCCAAGCGAGATTGAGCTTCCCTCACTTGCGCCGTGTACTTACGCACATCAGCTTGAGCGATCGCAATTTCTTCCGGTCTGTAACCCTTACGCTTTTCTTGTAATTCGGCTTTTGCCTTCCATAACAGCGCTCGATACTGATTCACCTGGGCTTGAAAGGCTTGACGCTCCATTTCTGCGATTAATTGCCCTTTTTGAACAGAACTACCTTCATCTACATAGAGTTTGGCAATTCGACCGGCTTCTCTTGGGCTAATATTAATTTTGCGAACTGGTTGGACAACTCCATTGGTTTTAATTTTAATGTTTAAGTTGCTGGTAGTGACAGGGACTGTCAAATCTGTAATATCATTTTTGCTTGGTTGATACCAATGGCTGAAGTAAGCAATACCCATTCCAGATAAACCAAATGCAGTCAGCCCAATTAGCCAAGGAATCGGATTTTTGATCTTCATAGCTGATGTGTACCTTGCATACTGAGGAATCTAAAACTTTGCGTCTTTGCTCCTTTGCGTCTTTGCGCGAAACATAATTCTGTGCAGCCTCAGATAACATTGGTATTACACCCCATATTGTTCTACCTGCATATTCCAAAGCGCGGTATATTCTCCTCCCAGTTGTAAAAGTTCTTGATGAGTACCATCCTCAATTAAATGACCATCTTTGAGGACTAAAATCCGGTCAGCCATTCGCACCGAGGCTAATCTGTGGGTAATCAGAATGGTAGTTTTGCCTTCCGCTAGTTCCACAAACCGCAGGTAAAAATCACACTCGCTGCGGGGGTCAAGGGCTGCGGTAGGTTCATCCAAAAGTAGTAATTGGGCTTCTTTGCGAACAAAAGCACGAGCTAGAGCTAATTTTTGCCACTGTCCTCCAGAAAGTTCTGTACCGCCAAACTGTTTACCCAATTGTGTATCTTCCCCACTGGGAAAATCATCAACTAGTTTGACGATATCGGCTTTTTCTACTGCATATCTAAGAATCTCTCGATGTTCTAACGCTGCTAAATTTCCTAATGCAATATTTTCGCCCAAGGTGAGTGAGTAATGGCCAAAGTCTTGGAAAACCCCCGCAATTTGCCGCCGCCACTGTTCTAAATTTAAATCTCTCAGGTCTATCCCATCAACGATAATCCGTCCTGTGGTGGGGTCGTAGAGCCTCGTTAATAGCTTGACTAGGGTGGTTTTACCTGCGCCATTTTCGCCAACGATAGCGACTGTTTGTCCTGGGTAAAGTGTAAAAGAAATGTCCTTGAGTGCTAATCTACCATCTGGATAGTGAAAATCAACTTGCTCAAAAGTAATACCTGCACGAATCGGAGTGGGGATTTTTTCTCCGGGTATGTTCAATACCATGGGGGTAGGACTGTCGAGAAAGTTGAAAAACTGCTGCATATAAATAATATTCTCGAACAAATCCAACCAATGACTGACAAGTCTAAATAAACTATTCTGGAAGTAAGTTAATGATTGTACGAACAGAAGTACACTTCCTGGGCTTAACAGTCCTCTAAAGGCTTGTTTGACTACCCAATAGAAAGAAAATCCGTTTCCTAATGTACTCAAAATAGCTAAACTAGATGACCAAAATGCTTGTTTACCTCGCAAATGACGCATGGATTGATGTAACGATTGAAATGCTTGTCCGTAAAGCTGCATGAAAAATGCACCTAGCTGAAATAATCTAACTTCTTTGGCATAGGTGTCAGTCAGCATTAAAGAGGTGTAATACTGCATTTTTCGGGCTTGAGGACTGTTTTCAAATAAAGTGATCCAAATCTCTCTACCATATTGGGAAGAAACTACTATTTGGGGTATAGTAGCGATCGCAATTACCAATGGTATCCAAAAAGCCAGGGGAATCAATAGCCCAATTACTACGATTAAAGTAATCAATGAGCGACTTAATTCCACCAAGTTCTCAACTAAGTTTAAGGGTTTATAGCTAACTTGTTGTTGCAGAATTTGTAACTCATCATAAAATTCAGCATCTTCAAAACGGCTCAAGTCGGCAAAACTATCAGCTTTTCGCATTAATAATAAACTAATATGCGCCGCTAATTTATCATTGAGATTTCCTTGAAGTGCCAATATCCAAGGATAGAGAAGGTTTTCTAATAGCAAAGCTCCCACCCATGCTGCTACCAAATACCACAAAATTGAATCATCTAATGCTTGACCAGTTGTTAAGGCTGTAGCCACAGTATCTACTACCAGTTTGGTAATCCAAACACTAACCCCAGGAAGAAACCCTTGCAATAAAGTCACAGCAATTAAAAACACCATTTCTTGAGGTGCTGCTGTCCATAATAAGGGTAAAGAACGAAATAAAATTCTAGTGTAGTCTCCAGCCCAAACTCTTAAATCGCTCATTAATTAAACCTGAATTTTTATAAAGGGTTAGATAATTCTCTGATTTCCAAAAGTTTGATATTTTCTGAGTAATAACTAGATTTATCACTTGAGAGAGTTTATTTTTCAAGAATCAAATTTTATCCTTTTCCAACTTAACCAGCAATCAGTCGCTGCAAAGTTGATCAGGAATTTTTTCGGATTCTGCTATCTATTACTTTAATATTCTACTTTTGAAAAATTTTGTTCTCCACTTCTTAGGGATGAATATTTCAAAAATTTTCAAATGTCTGTTGTTCAGAATTTTCACGGATATCAAAACAGCCTAGAACCAATATAACCTCGATCATTAAAGGATGATCAGATATTTTATTTGCTATTTTTAGATAAATCCTGAAAAGTAATCAAGTCTGATAACCTTACTAAAGGAGTAATTATAAAGAAATAGAGCTACGCTTTTAAATCGGTCATAAGCATTATTTTAAATTCGCTTTAACTATAAAATTATTCTATGTTACAAGAATTCTCATTCACCATTAGCACAATTTCATAAATTGATTCCTCCTCTATCAAAAGATAAAATAATACTACTTAAGAAAGAAGAAAATTATCTAGAAAAAGATATTCTTGTAAGAATCGGATAAGCAAACAAAGACATAATTGGCGACTCTGAAAAGAGCAATTTTCATAAAAGACAAGGTTTTACAGAATATAAATCCCATCTGATAGTTCTCCACACTAATCAGAAAGTGGTTTTGCTCTTTTGTGGACTAATACCGCAGGGCGGAATTAAAAATTAACAATTAAAAATTAAAAAAGCAGATTGTATAAGCTTTTTATGAATCTTTAATGGTTAGTTGACTTACGCCGTTGTGGACTAGTGTAATTTTGAAGAATTTGTGAAAACTGGTTGATTTAAAAACATCATTCCAGCTTTCTATCAACTCGAATAGAGATTTGCAAACAGGTTATTAAATTTAAGTTGAAAGGAGTAGGTGACAATGCTTGCAGAAAAAACACTCGACCAACCAATATATGTAGAAATGCGTTTGGTAGATCAAGCAGACAAACTAGAAAGACTTCTGTTGTCTGAGGAGGAAATAGCAGCTTTAGAAAAATTAGCAATATCGGGAGAATTCGACTCTGAAACCACCCAAAGATGGTTTGCTAATTGGGGTGGTGGTGGTGGTGGTGGTGGATGTGGACACTGTAGACACTGTAGACACTGTAGACATTGTAGACATTGCAGACACTGTAGACATTGCGGCGGTGGCGGTGGATGTGGTGGTGGTGGTGGATGTGGTGGTGGTGTTGGTCATGCAACAGTATCAGGTGTATTGGAGGACACTGATGAAATTGGATTTGGATACTAACTAAACCTAGAGAAATAACAGAATGTAGAGACGTTACATGGAACGTCTCTACATCTAGAAAACGCACTGACAAGCATTCAATTCCTAAAACCAATTTTATGAAATTAAATGATGGTAAGCGGTTACGGCTACTAGAACACGTTGTTATTAACGTGATGCCGGCAGATTGTAGTGGCGAAGAAAGTATGATATTTAATACAACACGACGAACCCTGAGAGTCCAGGGTCAAGCTCTGCATAATGTAGAAAACATTGTTTTACCTTTACTAGACGGCTCTCGAACCATAGGAGAAATCCGCAATGCAATTGGCGAACAATTGACAGATTCTTCCCTCAATCAATGTTTAGAGTTTTTGATGGACAATCGCCTAGTAGAAGAGCCTCTAGAAAATACAGATGATTTAGATAGTCGTGCTTATTTACTTCCTCAAATCAGCCTTTATCATGAATTAGGCTTTGACCAAAAAGATGCTCGAAAAAACTTAGCCAATGCGAGGATTGCTGTTTTTGGACTGGGAGGTTCGGGACTGATAGCAGCAATTAACCTAGCTACTGCTGGGATTGGTTTTGTCCGTTTGTGTGATGATGCCTGTATCCTGCCGGCGGATTCCCTGATGATGTCAGGTTCGGGATTGAATAAAATTGGCACTTTTCGCAGTGTGGAAGCAGCGCGACAGATTGAGTCCATTGGCGGAATCACCGAGGCTGAGATTGTCACAGATGGTTTAAATGACGACGCAACCATCAATTCTTTGCTGGAGGACGTTGACCTTGTAATTGTCGCTACTGATGCCGTATCTGTGAATCTAGCCTATCGTCTGAACAGACTATGCCTGAAGATGCAGCGCCCATTACTACCCGGTGGAGCGGCTGGGGTTGAGGGAACTGTCGGTCCGCTGGTTTTTTCCCAGGACAAACCCTGTTATCTATGCTATCGAATGCGGTCTATGGCTTGTTCCAAGTTTCCAGAGGCGGAATTGGCGGTTGAACAGTTGCTCAACCGAGAACGACGTTCTCAACCAAGGCTACGGGAAAATTTACCGATAGGTCAGATGTTGGTGGGTAGCTATTTAGCTCTTGAGGCTGTGAAAATGATGCTCGGTTTGGCGATCGCTACTGACGGAAAACTACTACATATAGACTTACTTGGCACAAAACTTACTCATAACGTTGTCCTCAAAAAACCAGGTTGTCCCCATTGTTCAGTCAAGATAGGGAACGGAAAAAGATAGGAGAGAACACAGTGAATACAGCGATTGCACGTCCCCGTTGGCAAGATCTAGTCAGCCCCCATACTGGCGTTATCCGCTCCTTAGATAGATTCACCAAGCCTTATACAGAGTTCGATTTTCCCGTTTTGTGGCAAGCCGAATTAGCCAATTTTCAGCTTCGTAAACAGTCTGATGATTTACGCTACGGTGTCGGTAGGGGCATGACAGATGAACAAGCCATTTTTGGGGCTGTGGGCGAAGCTATAGAAAGATACTGCGGTGGTATTGTTGATTATCGGCAAATAATTGTTAGTAGCTACGAAGAATTAGGTAATCGTGCCGTCCCTTCGACCGTTTTTTCTCCTTTTTCTGACCAACAATACTCTCACCCAACTTTCCCTTTCCCGGCCTTTAATCCCACAACGCAGACTTCGTGGATGAATGCCCTTTCCTTAACCAGTAAGCAACAGGTTTTAGTTCCAGCCTTCTTGGTTTATTTAGACTGGGGTGGCGACCAACCAGGAGATCATATTTTACCTATTAGTTCTAACGGTATGGCTAGTGGACCATCTTGGGAGTTTGCTGCCTACCGGGGTTTGTGCGAATTAATTGAGCGTGATGCTTTCATTATTACCTGGTTAAATCGCCTCCCTGCCCCACGCATCTATTTTGACCACCTACCAGGAATTGAGACGGAAATTGCTCGCCACTACGCCCGATTTGGCATTGAGTTAGTTGTCTTCGAGTTAACTACTGATATTCAAGTCCCGGTTTTCATGGCCATGTTAATTGACCGTTCGGGCAAAGGTCCCGCTGTGTCCACTGGTATGGGATGTCATCTTGATGCACCAACGGCTTTCCACAAGGCAGTTTTTGAAGTTTGTCAAGCTCGCTTTGGTGACATAGAACGGATGAAAACTGGCGCTGGGGCTAATCTCCATCAATATAGTGATATTCAGAATTTAGATGATCACAACGCTTTTTTTTACACGACGGCTCGGCTAGGTGAGTTGGATTTTCTATTTCACCATGACCAATCTTGCCAAGTTGAATATTTACCAACTTACGAATCTGAGTCTGAAGCAGAGAATTTGCAATCAGTAGTTGCCAAGTTAAATTCAGTAGGTGTTGAACCTTATGTAGTGGAAATTACTGCCCCTGATATCGCCTCTCTTGGTTTTCGAGTGGTGCGGACTTTAGCCAGTGAAATAGTCCCTATATATTTTGGTTATGGACAAGAACCACTGGGGACTCGGCGGTTATTCGAGGTCCCAGAAAGGTTGGGTTATGGTGGCCGACGGACTAAAAATGACTTAAATCCCTGCCCACATCCTATGGCTTAAAACGAGGAAATTAGCACAATGCACACAGCCAATGAACCTCTGGAGTTAGCTCTTCTCTATCATTTAAACTCTCCAGTCCCTAAAAGTTATGTTAAGCGGGTTCCGGCTACTGAACTGCGATATCTGCCAGAAGCTCCTTTTCTGGAATTGCCAAAAGCACCACGTGATAACCCGCTGTCTGAGCTTTTAGCGCGACGTACTTCTGTCCGATCATTTGAGCGTCAGGTAATGCCACTTGTCGCCTTAGCTCAACTGCTCGACTCAGGATGTGGACTCAACGGACTGCGGGAAGTGGATGGTCAATGCTATGAGGCTCGTAACTCTCCTTCTGCGGGGGGACTTTATCCCCTGGAGGTGTTCGTATCCACACAAGCGGTAGCAGGTTTGGTTAGCGGACTATATCACTATGAACCTCGCGGACACGGGTTACATTGGGTAAATGATGCAGTCCCAACAGATTTTGTAGAACCATTATTGCAGCAAGATTACATTCTCAATGCCAATGCTCTGTTTGTATTCACATCGGTTTTTATGCGCTCAATGGGCAAATATGGGGCGCGGGGCTACCGCTTTGCTCTTTTAGAAGCTGGTCATCAAGCCGAAAATATCTGCTTAATGGCTGGGCAATTGGGGCTGGACAGTCTTTGTATTGGTGGATTTCATGATCTGGGTTTAAATGCTATGTTGGGTATTGATGGAGAACGTCATGCTGCTCTTTATTGTGTTGCTGTCGGGACTGGTCAAAAAGAACTTTAAAAGATGCTGCTGCTGTTAATTCTACAAGGTGGGATTTATTTCCAACTTTGAAATAAACAAAGATTACCAATTATAATGGCTTATGGGGGAAAAAAAAATTTAACAAAGGTATGGTATCTACTCCTATAAGATTCTCGGATATTCAAGGTCATTGGTCCCAAGGGTTTATTGAAGCTTTAGCAGCACGGCGAATTCTCAGTGGGTATTCTGATGGAACTTATCGCCCTAATAACTCTGTGACTCGTGCTGAATTTGCAGCTATTATCGCTGCAATTTTTTCCCTGCCTGTCAAACGGGAATATGTACCTTTTGTAGATGTTCCCCAGACGCATTGGGCGATAAACGCGATTAAAAAGGTCTATGAAACTGGATTTTTAACGGGTTATCCAAATCGGCGGTTTGGGATAGATGAAGGTATTGCTAGAGGTGATGCTTTAGTAGCAATGGTCAATGGCTTAGAACTTGCTGGTCAAGTTGACCTAGATTTAGTAAGTAAACTAGCAGAAATTTATCAAGATGGATCTTTAATTCCTTACTATGGGATTAATCAAGTCGCGTTAGCAACTCGTGCTGGTTGGGTAGTTAGTTATCCGAACAGAAAAATACTTAATTACAAAACAGCCGCTACTCGTGCAGAAGTCGCAGTAATGGTTTATCAGGCTTTAGTATATTTAGAAAAAGCGGAAAAAATCCCGACTGATTATATTGTTGTTCCTCCAACCATCCCTAAACCTACCACTGCTCATACTGTTAAGCTAAATCATCGGCGGGAATTTCGGGGGGCTTGGGTTGCGTCTGTATGGAATAGTGATTGGCCTTCTCGACCGGGACTGGCTGTGGAACAGCAAAAAGCGGAATTATTAGCGATTATTAAACAGTTACAAGCTTTGAATTTCAATGCTTTAGTTTTGCAGGTAAGACCAGAAGGTGATGCTTTATATGCTTCGGAATTAGAACCTTGGAGTGCTTGGATAACGGGAACTCAGGGAAAAGCCCCATCACCATTTTATGATCCTTTGGAGTTTGCGATCGCCGAATGTCATCAACGCAATATTGAATTACACGCTTGGTTTAATCCTTATCGTGCTAGAGCAAATAGTCGAGTTTCTACCGTTCGTCCCCACATTGCAGTTACAAACCCCGAAGTTGTTTATCAATGGGGTACTCAACAATGGATGGACCCCGGTGCAAAAATCGTTCAGGACAGAGCATACAACGTCATTATTGATGTTGTCCGTCGTTATGATTTAGATGCTATTCATTTAGATGATTATTTTTACCCCTATCCCATATCTGGTCAACCTTTTCCTGATCATAAAACCTACGCAGCATATCAAACCAGTGGGGGTAAACTAAATATAGAAGATTGGCGACGCGAAAACGTCAATCAAATGGTATTGCGACTTTCTCAAGGAATTAAAGCCACCAAACCTCATGTAAAGTTTGGAATTAGTCCCTTTGGTATTTATCGTTCTGGAGAACCTGGGGGAATTGTCGGTTTAGATGCCTACAGTGTCCTCTATGCAGATTCTAAAAAATGGTTACAGCAAGGCTGGATAGATTATATTGCTCCTCAACTCTACTGGCGTACTGACCAAACCAAACAAGCCTATCAAACTTTACTGCAATGGTGGACCGAAATCAATACTAAACAGCGTCACATCTATGCAGGTAATAATCTCGGACAATTAGATGGTAAGGAATGGAAAAATAGCGAAATTGCCAAGCAAATTCAGATTTCTCGGAATTTAGCAGGTAATTTGTCTTTAGGTAATATCTTTTTTAGTATGACTGGCATTCAGGAAAATCGCCAAGGCATCGCTGACCAATTTAAAACCTATTATCCCACACCTGCCTTAATTCCCACTATGTCATGGCAAAGTTCCATTACGCCACCACCTCCCAAAAACCTCAAGTTTATGGATGGTAAATTAAACTGGGAAGCAGGAGATGATCAACCTGTGCGTTCTTGGACTCTGTATTTGCAAAATAGCAATAATTGGCTAATTCAACGCATTTTATCCGCTGGTACTACCTTTGCGACAGTTCTACCAGGAACTTATGCAGTCTGTGCTGTGGATAGATTAGGGAATGAAAGTGCAGGTATGATGATTACCGTAACTTGATAATTAGCAAGTTGGGTTTTCTCGTGTCAACCCAACTACTTTTTAACTTATGGTTTTTTCCAAAACCTATAAGTTTTTTCAATCAGATTTTCAAAAAAAAGCGCATTCCTCTCTATTGTCAATAATCTTGAGAATATTCTCAATAATTGCCCCTAAAAACGTTCATTTCCGGACTTGATATTCTCAACTATTTTTTTTACAATAATTTTGATTATGATCCAACGGGTGTTTTTTATTTAATTTATTAACACATCAAACTAACATTTAGCAAAATTCTCAAAATAAATATAAACTCGGTAGATATATAATTAGTCTACTGAGTTTTTTTATTTATTGGTACTGAGTAATTATATGAATGAAAGTAGTTCTTCTATTCCTCATAAAATTATTGGTGTTGCTGTTATTTGGAATGACCAAAAACAGATTTTAATTGATAGACGACTTCCTACAGGGACAATGGGTGGTTTATGGGAATTTCCAGGGGGGAAAATTGAAGTTGGTGAAACTATTCAAGAATGTATTAAACGAGAAATTTCGGAAGAGTTGGGTATAGAAATTGTAGTTGGAGAACATCTGATTACTATTGACCACACTTATGCCCATTTGCGGGTGACTTTGACAGTTCATCATTCTCAACATTTAGCGGGTGTTCCTCAAACCATAGAATGTGATGAAATTCGCTGGGTAAGTTTGGATGAATTGGATAATTTTACTTTCCCAGAAGCCAATGGGGAAATTATTGCGGCTTTGAGGAAATATCATCAGGAGAATTGATAAATTAGATAGTTATTAGGAAGGGTTTAGCAATGCTAAACCCCTACGAAATCTGAATTTAATTATCAATTTTGATTTTAACAAAAACCTGTTCCTTGGCATTTTTGACATTTGGATAATCTGCGTGAACCATAAGAGGATGTTTGAAAATTACGGAATACCACTTTTCAAACACCCTCTTAGCACTTAGTTCTGCTCTAATGAAATCTTTGGATTGACAAGCCTCGGAAATCGTTTTGATATATCCGCTTTCAACATCATAAAGAGTTCTTTTTGCTCGGTCACTGGTGAGTTCATTTTCTGATGCTGAAGCAAGGCGATCGCATTGAGCAATCGCCTGAGAATCATGATTCAAAGCCGGAGAATCATGAATTTTTATCGTCCGCAATACCAAGAATACGGGTTGTATCTATCTTCCCAACTGTGGGAGATTGTATTTTCCGCATTGCCAAGAAACCGGTTCGCGATCCTCATCATAATCATGAGATCTAAGAACAAAAATCCCATTGCCTTTCTTTTTCATACAAGAACTCAAGTCAATTCGATTCTTATTTATTCGTCCATTAGGCAGACGTTCGGCGCAAGCCCAGTCATACGTAGTTCTACCGTCAGGCTTTATCGACGCAGTCCCGTTTAGTAGATGATACATATATTTATAGCAGTCGCTTACAGTTGGTAAACTAGGATCAGGATCAATAGGATTAGCTAAAGCGGATGAAATTGAGCCGATACCAATGGAAGATGCGAATGCAACTCCAGCGGTTGCTGCAACTGCTTTGATAAAACGGTTTAGATTCATAAGTCTCTCTTTTGTTAACTTTGATTTATCGCTCAACACTGGGTTGTGTTTTGCAATAAATTGATTAGAACACTGATCTCAATTGACGTACACCCACGTATTCCCTTATTTATACTGAGAGAATTTTGATTTTGCATCGGATTCCCTCAAATTGCCCTGAGATTGCCCTAAAATAAACGGTAAATTAGCGATCGCAGCCAAGCACCAGGTGGTATAATTCGATCAGGAAAATTAGCACCTGTATTGAAATTGTGAGATTTTCAACTGAATCACCTAAGTAAGTAGACGAAAATAAATCAAAGTTGATTAATAGAGTTTAAGGAGGGTATTTTGATGGACTGGGCTGAGTTTATAAAAGAAATTGCACGTCAAAAATTACATAAAGAGGTGCATCGGTTGACTTTTATTGAAATATTTGGAGACAACGAATCACCAACAATAGATAAAACAATAGAGGGTCATTTGAAAGGAATATACGCACTCTTTGAGGCAGAATGTTCAGCACTTATAAATCCAAAAAGAGGCAAAAAGGAAATATTAAGGAAACATTTGCAAACTCTATATGCAAGTCAGAAAGATGCTGGTGAAATTAGCGATCGCAGTGACAGCATCTTTTCCCTTAATACATCTAACAAGCAAGACACCCATACTCAGGAATATGATCCTAACTTCGTAGGTCGGG
Organism: Anabaena sp. AL09; assembly: GCF_001672255.1. Classification (NCBI taxonomy): domain Bacteria; kingdom Bacillati; phylum Cyanobacteriota; class Cyanophyceae; order Nostocales; family Nostocaceae; genus Anabaena; species Anabaena sp. AL09. Next base: position 5,600 of record NZ_LJOQ01000085.1, on the reverse strand, counting down.
AAAGTGCGATCGCTACACTAATTGCTAAACTTAGCGGAGATTGTCGAGTATTAATACTTACTGGGATAACTGGCATTGGTAAAACTGCTTTCGCTGGCCGATTGACAGCAGAATTACTAAGGAATTTCCCTGAATCTATTAAAATCAATTTTGACCATTACCAAGATACAGATTTTGCCAGTGTAGCGGCTTTCATCCTCACCAATTCAGGCGAAATACTCACACCAGAAGACCGCAACGATTCACAGCTATTGTTTAACTGGATAGTTACCCGCTTAGAAAATAATCCCTATTTGCTGGTGATTGACTCTTTGGAATTCATCCTCAAAGGAAATGGTGATTTTCACGATGAGTATTGGGAAAAGTTCTTTAATTATTTGCTGTCTGCAAACTCTTGTAAAAGTAGAATTATCATTACTTCTCAGGATTTACCGCAGGAATTATATATTATTGGCTCGCGTTATCCGACTTATTGGCATTGTGAACCGCTGAAAGGATTTAATGATATAGAGCAATTAGAATTTTTTAAACAAGCTGGGCTAAATATTGGCACAGATTCAGATAAGTCAGATAGTAGAACCTATCTAAAACGAATTGGTGCTGCTTATGAAGGACATCCCTTAGCATTGAGAGTAATTACTGGAGAAATAACCAGTCATCCTTTTTATGGAAGTATTGTAGCTTACTGGAAAAAATATAGACATGAAGTAGAAAAAGTTGAACAAAGTCAGAAAGAAGAAAAAGCTAAATCAGATCATGATGAGATGAGGCTAGATAGATATACTAGCAGTTTGCAAATGGCTGTAAAAAAGCGTGTTGAAAAGACGTTTAAGAGACTAGCTAATGATGTGCCAAATGCTTATTTTATGCTTATATTTGGCTCTGTTTATTCCTATCCAGTAGGAGAGAATTTTTATTTTAATACTTTGGAAACTTTGGGTTTAGAGGAAGAAGATAAATATGCAGTGTTAAATACATTACGTGATCGTTATCTAATCGAAGAAATGATTGATGATAATGATGATTATTTATTGAGACAACATAATTTAATTCGTACTGTAGCTTTAGAACACCTTAAAAAGTCGAAAAATGGAAAATAAGCATGACGAATAACTTTAATGAAGTAGAGTTAAAAACTCAACAACCTTTAGAAACAATTGATTTCACACAATCTGGAGAATTAGATGGGTTAATTTAGCATAGTAAGTACCGAAGAGCCAAAAATATTTTTCGAGAAATTAGTAGTATAATAACAAAAGATATTAAGGAGCTAATTATATGCAAATAAAACTTAAATCAAAAGTTGATGCAGAAGGTAAATTATTTCTACAACTTCCCCAACAATTAGCTAATCAAGAATTAGTAATTATTATTACTGATTCTTCCGAACAAACAATACCAACACCAGAAGAATTAGGATATCCTGCTGATTTTTTTGATAAAACTGCTGGAAAATGGGAAGGTGAAGTTTTAGTTAGAGAAAATTTAGTTGATTGTGATCAAAGAATTTGGGATATTGAATAATGATTTACTTGTTAGATACTAATACCTGTATTCAATATTTAACCGGACGTAGTGAAAATGTAATTAATAAATTTAAAACTACTCATCGTGAAAATATTTATTTGTGTGATGTTGTCAAAGCAGAATTATACTATGGAGCTTGTCGTAGTGTAAAAAAAGAGCAAAATTTAGCTTTATATGAGTTATTTTTCTCTCAATATATCAGCTTACCTTTTGATGGAAAAGCAGCTAAAATTTATGGTGAAATCCGTTCTCAACTATCAAAATTAGGCACTCCTATCGGTGCTTATGATTTTCAAATTGCTGCTATTGCATTAGCTAACAATCTTATTTTAGTAACTCATAATACTAGAGAATTTCAAAGAGTTAAAAATCTACAACTTGAAGATTGGGAAGTACAGTATTTGCAGTAATATTAGTTCCTGATTTTAGGAGAATCATATCTATACTCAGCACAAAATAATAACTTGATGGCTTTACAGAAGCTTTTGGAGGCAATATTCAATAAATGGTAAATTAGTTGATGCGATCTCTGTACGTGGAGATATTTATGGTTTTAATTAATTAAAAATTTAGGCTTTTATGGTACAATGGCATTGCTAAAAATGCTTTTTAAACAAAAACAACGTTTATTTTTAAAATGAAAAGTAACAATCTATTAACTGTATTTTATTTGTTACCAATAATTTCCTACAATAGTTAAAAAGACTTTTATAAAAGGTGCAAGTAAAAAAATGTCTAAAACCGTTGCTGATGTGATGAGTCGTGATCCTATCCTCGTCCGTCCTCAAACTCCCTTAAAAGAAGCTATCCAAATTCTGGCAGAAAAACGAATTAGCGGTTTACCTGTAATTGATGACGCAGGTAAATTAGTCGGAATTATCTCAGAAACAGATTTGATGTGGCAAGAAACTGGTATAACTCCCCCTGCATATATCATGATTTTGGATAGTGTGATTTATTTACAAAATCCTGCTACTTATGAACGAGATTTACATAAAGCTTTAGGACAAACAGTACGGGAAGTTATGAGTAAAAATCCCCTAACTATTTCTCCTGATAAACCATTAAGAGAAGCTGCAAAACTAATACAAGAACACAAAGTTCATCGTCTCCCAGTCCTTGACAATGCGGGTAAGGTAATTGGTATTCTAACTCGTGGTGATATTATTCGCACTATGGCCGCAGAGTAGCAAAGGAGAGAAATATTATCTGACAACTAACAACTGTACGGGCGAAGCCGCCCCTACTAACAACTGTACGGGCGAAGCATTTGGAGAACTATTTTTGGCAATGACCGATAATTTATCTTCCAAATGCTTCGCCCCTACTGACAATTGACAATTGACAAAGGACAATTAAATGAGTGTGTCTGCTGATAGTATAAGAGAATTACTGCGTTCTGACAATTTAGGCGATCGCTTGCGTGCAGTCAATCAAATTCGGGAACTAGAACCACAAATCGGTTTAGAATTAGTACAAACTGCCATCCTTGACAGCAGTGCGCGTGTGCGTTATTCGGCCGTAAGTCAAATGGATACCCTGGGAACACAGGATTTACCATTATCCTTGAATATCCTCCGGGGTTTACTTCATGATCCAGAAGCAGATGTTCAAGCAGCCGCAGCAGACTGTTTAGGTGCGCTGAAATTACATGACGCTTTTGAAGACTTACAACAGCTTTACCAAGAAACACCAGAATGGCTGGTACAGTTTAGCATTATTGCGACATTAGGAGAATTAGGAGATCCGCGAGCCTTTGAATTGCTTACCCAAGCACTTGCTTCCGATAATGGCTTAATTCAAACTGCGGCCATTAGTTCCTTTGGTGAATTGGGAGATCCAACAGCAGTTCCTCTCCTAGTTCCATACAGCACTAATCCAGATTGGCAAGTACGTTACAGAGTAGTACAAGCTTTAACTCGTTTGGGTAGTGATGAAGCTAAATCTATTCTAGCAACCTTGGTAAATGACGAAGTAGAGGCGATCGCCAAAGAAGCAAAAGCTGGTTTACAGTTAGTTTAATTTAGTAGTTGCGTTTACGTAATCAAGCGCAACTGCTCACCTAATTTTAGCAAATAGCTAAATTTTTGATTGATACAAAAACTCTATCTAAGTTAAAAAACCAACCATCAGCCTATATTACTACTGACGACTATTTCTGTGAGTCAGTGAATTCTGCTTAGTGAATAGTCCTAAAAAAGTAGTACATTGAAAAGTGCATCTAGTAGCATTAAAATCTTGATTAAATCACCTGTGCGGAAAATCGTTATTGCTGGAAACTGGAAAATGTTTAAAACCCAGGCAGAATCCGCAGAATTTTTAAGCGGATTTTTGCCTCACCTGGAGGAAACCCCCTCAGAACGAGAAGTGGTATTATGTCCTCCCTTCACCGACTTAAGCCTGCTGTCCAAATCTTTACATGGTAGCCGTGTAAATTTGGGCGCGCAAAACGTCCACTGGGAAGAACATGGAGCATATACAGGCGAAATTGCTGCCCCCATGCTCACGGAAATTGGTGTGCGCTTTGTCATTGTTGGACACAGTGAAAGACGGCAATTCTTCGGAGAAACTGACGTAACTGTCAATCTCCGTCTTAAAGCCGCCCAAAAGCATGGACTCACACCCATTCTTTGCGTTGGGGAAACTAAACAACAACGAGACGCAGGGGAAACAGAATCAATAATTAGCAACCAATTAAAAAAAGACTTGGTAGATATTGATCAAACTCACCTAATTATTGCTTATGAACCAATTTGGGCAATTGGTACTGGTGATACCTGTGAATCCAAGGAAGCAAATCGGGTAATTGGCTTAATTCGCAGTCAATTAACTAATCCCCTAGTTCCTATCCAATATGGCGGTTCAGTCAACCCGAATAATATTGATGAAATTATGGCACAACCAGAAATTGACGGCGCTCTCGTTGGTGGCGCTAGTCTAAAAGCTGATAGTTTTGCCAGAATTGTCAACTATCAATAATGGGGATTGGGGATTGGGGATACATCAATTAAAAGTTAAAAAATTTCATGTCTAACAACTTAACTATCCGAGATCACTGTTTTACCTGGGGAAAGCGGACTTATCTCATGGGAATTTTGAATGTCACCCCGGATAGTTTTAGTGATGGTGGTAAATTTAACACCACCTCAGCGGCTTTAACCCAGGCACAAGCAATGGTTTCGGCTGGTGCTGATATCATTGATATTGGTGGACAATCAACCCGTCCAGGGGCAGAACAAATATCCCTAGAAGCAGAACTTGAGCGGGTGCTATCTGTCTTGGAGTTGCTACGTCCAGTTATTGATATTCCTATTTCTATAGATACAACTAGAGCAGAAGTAGCTAAAGCAGCAATTATCGCTGGAGCAGATATAGTTAATGATATTTCTGCTGGAACATTTGACCCCCAAATGTTGCCAACTGTGGCTGGTTTAAATGTGCCGATTGTGTTAATGCACATCCGAGGAACTCCCCAAACTATGCAAAAATGTACTGATTATGAAGATCTAATTGCTGATATTTATCAATTTTTATCTCAGAAAATTACCGAAGCTACACTTTTGGGAATTGACAAAAATAAAATAATTATTGATCCTGGTATTGGTTTTGCTAAAAACCATGAGCAGAATTTAGAAATTTTTCGCCGCTTAAAATCACTAAAAACACTTAATTCTCCAATTTTGGTGGGAGCATCTCGTAAGAGTTTTATAGGTAATATTCTTAATCAACCAGATCCGAAATTGCGAGTTTGGGGAACAGCCGCAGCCTGTTGTGCAGCGATTTTTAATGGTGCAGATATCCTCCGAGTTCACGATGTTCAAGAAATGCAACAAGTTACTTTAGTAGCAGATGCCATTTATCGTGAAGGTTAGGAGTCAGGAACAAGAAAGAATATAGAACCAGAAAAAGGGGTTGATGTTTAGAGGTTGTTTGATAGCGAAGCGTGGCGTTAGCCATAAAGTATTAGATGAAACCCATAATCTGTGAACTACCCACACTGACCTGACGGTACAGTGTGGGCTTCCTGCCCAACAGAAAGCACAGTAGTAGACTTCTTTCGTCCTCTATTACTG
>NZ_LJOQ01000084.1:0-19792 GCF_001672255.1 Anabaena sp. AL09 | reverse complement strand
AGGTGTTATGACCTAGATAACGTTTACTCATGTTTTGAGTGGTTTGGTTCACATAAACTACAGATTACTCCGTTTATTTATGCTCTCTCTAAATGTAATATTATCAGGAGCTTGAGAATTATAGCAAGTCGCTACACGGGATTTTTTTGCTACCTTGAGGACATATTTTGCCAATGGTTCAGCCAAGAACCGAGTGCTAGGAAGCGCACGAAAAATATAGCTGCCAAAACCTGCTAGTTCTTTTGCAGAACTGGTTGGAGTAATCATCACTAGTTGTCCAGACTGATAGATGGGAGCGGCTGCCAGTGATGCTTCGCTGGCATTATGTCCCACAACTGCCAGCACTTGAGGATCTTGTACCAAAGCTGTCGCTACTTGCTCGGCAATGCCTGGATTGTTTTCGTCGTTGATAATTTCAACCTGTAAGCGCATACCTTTTGAACTATTAATTTCATGTTGTGCCTGAGCCACACCCCGGAGTAGTTCTTGAGCAACGTTGAGGCTACTCCCAATGGGGACACTGACAGCAATTTTGGGGGTATTATAGGTGGCAGAACGAGCAATAGCGTTATTTAGATAAATTAAGGTTTCTGGGTCATTCTGTTGCTTAATTAAGGCTGCTTTGAATTTAGCGATCGCCGTGGGGTAGTCCTTATCCGCAAACGCGCTAATACCTGCTTCTTTCTCAGGAGTGGCATCAGCAAGAATTAGCAGCTTTTCACCCCAACTCATCCGTTCTTGGATGGAATTAGTCGATACTGAAGCAGTTTTGTGATCCAGTAGATATGCAACTAATTTTGACATACCCAAAAGCAAAGCGATGCCTAGCACAATAAACACGATTGGTGGCAGACCCTGTTTAGTTTTTAATCTCATTTTTCCTCTACTGTCTAAGCGATTTAGTGGTTGGGTACTATGTTAATTCTGTGTATTTTGTAGGTAGGGATTGTCTAAAAAATTATTAGTTTTGTCCCATTTTACACCAAAAGCATCTGTTTTAGGCACTTCCTCATAAAAATATGCGACACATTTTGTATATTAAGTCTTATGGGATAAGGGATTCAGAATTAACACACTAGGCTCTGCCTAATATAATTGTATCCTATACAACTATAACCCTTAATAAATTTGATGAGTATAAGCTTTATTACATCTAACTTGCATATTTTTGAATTGGGAAAAAAGCATAGCGTTGGCGATCGCTATATTGAAGCATAAAAATCAAAAATTATATTGCTCAAGCTCCTTGTCTCTGCGCCTCTGCGCCTCTGCGTGAGCAAAAATCATCCCTTCAATCACCAACGCTATCTATTTTTGATATTCCCTGATTACCCATTACCTATCACCCATTACCCATGACCCAAATTAAACGTCTTCGGCAAAAATGAAGCGATATAACTCGCTAGGATCTGGTTCAGGGCTGCTTTGGGCAAATTTAACCGCGTCCTCAATTACAGCCTGAATTTTCTTTTCAATATCTTTGAGTTCTGCTTCTGTAGCTAGATTTTGTTCCACTAAATAACCCGCTAACTTTTTAATGGGGTCACGAGCAAACCAAAATTCTTTTTCTTCTTTGCTTCGCATTTCGTCTGGGTCAGCTAGAGAATGACCCCGGAAGCGATAAGTCAGAGCTTCAATTAGAGTTGGACCTTCTCCAGCACGGGCGCGGGCTACGGCTTCCTGAGCCACCTGACGCACTGCTAAAACATCCATACCGTCTACTTCCACACCCACCATGTTAAACACACTGGCTTTTTTGTATATCTCTGGTTGGGAAGTTGCCCGTTCGTGAGACATACCAATTGCCCACTTATTATTTTCTACCACAAAGAGAATTGGCAATTTCCATAAAGCTGCCATATTCAATGTTTCAAAAAATTGACCGTTGTTAGCAGCGCCGTCACCAAAGAAGCAAGCGGTTACTTGGTCAGCGTTTTTGTCTCCCAGAACTTCCCGACGGTATTTAGATTGAAAAGCAGCACCAGCAGCCACGGGAATACCTTCGGCTACGAAAGCATAACCACCTAATAGACGATGTTCAGCCGAAAACATATGCATAGAACCACCGCGCCCTTTGCTGCAACCTGTGGCTTTACCAAATAATTCTGCCATAACTTCGCGGGCGGGGACTCCGGCGCTTAAAGCATGAACGTGGTCACGGTAGGTACTGGAAACGAAATCTTCACCGGGGCGCATTGCACCTTTGACAATGCCGCTACAAACTGCTTCTTGTCCGTTGTATAGGTGGACAAAACCAAACATTTTCCCTCTATAGTACATTTCGGCACATTTATCTTCAAATAAACGTCCTAATGTCATATCTTCGTATAAGCCCAATCCTTCTTCTTTGGTGATTTGGACTGTGGCAGTATTAAATGTGGGTAACGTGCGCTCTTGAGCCATGCTGGTGAAGTATCCCTATTGTAAAAGTTAAAGTTAATTTGGTTTTAGATAAATTAGCCAGCGTTGACAAAACTAATTTATCAAGCCTCATTTTATAGGATAGCAATGAGGATAACTGGCTTTCTGCATAGCGATTAACAATTAAGTAAATTACTGGTTAGGAAATAACGAATAACGAACAACGAACAACGAACAACTGACCACTGACAAGTTGAATTATTTGCCAATGATTTTGACTAGTCCAATCCCCCCAAAGTATAGTCCTAAAACAGCACCAGCTAAAAGACTTTGGGTCAGAGGATCGGTAGAAGGTGTCAGCACTGCTCCCAAAATTACTGCTGTCATAATTACATAACGCCAACCTTTTAACATGATTTTTGAGGAGACAATTCCCAAGGTAGCGAGCAAAATTTGAATAACTGGAACTTGAAATGCTAGTCCTGTGGTGAATAACAATAACAGCACAAAATCAAAATACTTATCAATTGACCAAAGTTGCTCAACAACATCAGCACCATAATTAATGAAGAATTGTAAAGCAGCGGGAATGAGTGCAATGTCAGCAAAAATTAAGCCGCATACAAATAATACGCTTGAACCTAGCACCACAGGGATGACTAAACGCCGTTCCCGCACGGTGAGGCCAGGAAGTACAAACTGGATAATTTGATAAAGAATGAAGGGAGTAGCCAGGATTAAACCACCGTAAGCAGCAACTTTCATGGAGACAAAGAAAAATTCTCCCGGAGCTAATTGCAGAAATTTAACGCCGTGAGCAGGAACTTCTAGTAGTTGTACTAGGGGTTTGACGAAAATAAAACAACCGATAATACCCACTACTACCACTATGAGGGCATAGAAAATTCTTTGCCGCAACTCCTCCAGGTGGTCAAATATGGACATTTCCACTTCACCTGGTAATTCATCTAGCGGGTTAATAGATGGTTCTGGGTCTAAGCCGGGGGAATTTATGGTATCTACGTCTTGTGAAGAGGTCATGAGTAGGAAAAGTGGGAAACATTTGTTAGGCAATCTTCGTTCACTATTTTATAGGGAATCCGCTCGAAAACTTTTGAAGTTGTAAATAAGTCGGGAAAATAGCCGTATTTATTTTTGGTAGCATTTCTATTTTTATTTTTATTTTTACATTTGGACTTTAATTTTGCATCTGTATCAATTAGCACAAAATTTATTTTGTGCATTTCTAAATTATTACTACTTGATACATAAATATTAATTGCAGATTTTATATCCTTTTATGCAGTATTTACTAGGTGTATAGCTTGTTAAATCTGGTTTTTTTATGCTTTAAAAAAAAATACTCTAAATTTACGATTAAATACAAATGTACTTTAAATTACGTTCTGTTCTATGTTGACGGATAATATTTATATTTGTTTCTGATCAAAAAAAGATTTTTTTATCCGGGATTTTCCCGTAGTCAATGTATACGTATCAAGCACGTTATCTTGTGGTTAAATTAACTCTGCCAGGGGGGTAAGAGTGGATTTGGCCATCACAGATATAACTTTAATCTGTGAATCAATGAAAACAATAACTTGTTTATCTCAGTCTGGGATCAATCAAGGATGTAGTTGGGTAAAACCAAGTATAAATCTTGATTTATTTCTATACTGACTAGACAAGGATATACTAATGCGCTTTAAAGTTGCATTCTTTGTAGTGTCTTATTTGAGACTATAAACAGATTTTTCTGGCAATTTTTATAACTATTAGCTGATTCATAAGTTTTCACGATTGATCAAAATAATGTTGCTGATTACGCAATAGAAATCTGAATTGAATTTAGACATGAAAAAAACAATTGGTGTAGGACTAATGGTGTTGTCAGTTTATCTGTGCAATTCCAGTGCTTGTTTTGCAGGGAATAAGCTGTCTAGAGATAATGCTCAAGCAAGAATCGAAAATTATACTCAATCACAGTTAGTGGTTAATGTCTCTGCTAGAGATGAGCCACAAGGAGATTGTTTACGTACAGGTACATGCAAGGACTAATATTTTTTGATTACAAAGTAATATTTGTAACCGAGCTTAAATAATTAGCGTTAAGCGAGATTTATCAGATCATCAGATTTTTTCTCAACTTTCAATATTGGATATATTTTGGTTTGCTTCGGTAGAGGGAGTCATCCAGATGTTATCTATGCTTGTTTATCAGGGACTACTACTTGTTTGATTTTGTTCTGAATGTATTAAGGTAAATACTGATTTTGGATTTTCTTGCGTGAAGATGTGAAGAAAAATCTAAAATTAGTTATGTTTCTATACCTGATTTTTGCGGATATGTTCGGTTTTCCACTGTAAAAGAGATTGTGACAGATCATGTTATGACCATTACAGCGTGAATTAATTTTTTATGCTTCTTAACTTAGAAAGATTTTATCAAGCTTGTAATCCTTCCCGGCCGTTAATGATTGAGAATGTAGACGACCGGATGTATTATATTGATTTTACTTCAGTCCGTGGAGGAAAAATTATTGAAGCTCTGCTGCGGACTATTGCAAAGATTTCCCCAAATATACCAACCTGTCAATTATTTACGGGACATTTGGGCTGTGGAAAATCTACGGAATTGCTACGACTCAAGGCCGAGTTGGAAGCGCGAGATTTTCATGTTGTCTATTTTGAGTCTACCCAGGTTTTAGAAATGGTAGATATAGATATTACAGATATTCTATTAGCGATCGCGGGTTTGGTGAGTGAAAACTTGGAAGCGATGAAACTGCGTGTCCAACCTAGTTACTTTACCAAGTTGTTTAGCGAGTTGGTAGATTTTTTGCAAACGCCTTTAGAATTGGGGGTAGAAGCGGAATTATCTGTGGGGATTGCCAAAATTACGGCGAAAACTAAAGAAAGTCCTCAGTTACGCAGACGGTTAAGAGACTATCTAGAACCACGCACAGAAAATATCTTACAATCAATTAATAAAGAGCTATTAGATCGGGCTAATTTGGAGCTAAAAGCTAGGGGTAAGAAGGGATTGGTGGTGATTGTGGATAACTTGGATCGGGTGGCGGTTCGTCCTTTACCGTCTGGGCGATCGCTACCAGAATACTTATTCATTGATCGAGGAGAACAATTAAGAAAATTGAATTGCCACATAGTTTACACAATTCCCTTAGCTTTGACATTTTCTAATGATAGTGCGGAACTACAACATCGTTTAGGAGGTGGAGTTGCACCGAAAGTATTACCAATGATTCCCGTGCGGCAACGTTCTGGAGAAATTAATACAGAAGGACTAGGATTAATGCGACAAATGGTATTAGCAAGAGCCTTTCCTGATAGATCACCAACAGATCGTTTAAATTTAGTTACTCAATTATTTGATCATCTAGATACTCTAGATCGTTTGTGTTTGATTAGTGGTGGTCATGTCCGCGACTTATTAGGGTTACTATTTGATTGTTTACGAGATCAAGATCCACCTTTTGACCGTAAGTGTGTAGAATTAGTAATCCAAAGACAACGAGATTACCGGGCTAATGCCATTGATCTGGATGAAAGTGAATTAATCTTGCAGGTAATCCAAGATCAACGAGTTAGAGGCAATGTAGAGTACGATATTTTATTACGGAGTTTATTCGTATTTGAATATCGTGATCACCAGGGAGTTTGGTTTGCACTTAACCCAGTTTTAGCAGAAACCGAAAAATTTAAATTATGGTTAAAAGACAGCAAGCAGAGAATATAATCGCTGCTAATCAACAGTCTTTACGTAGTTTAGAAAGAGCAATTACCTTTTCTAAAAATCAGTTTTCAGTTATCTTGCTGTGCTGTAACTACGAATTTTTGCGAGATATAATCCGGCAACAACTAGCAATTAATGGTTGGGGAAATGAGCGTATTCAAAGTATTACTTTAGCCGGAAATGCTACAGGTTTATATACCACTATTCAATCACAACTTACCATTAATCAACCTGCCGGATTAATGATTATGGGGTTTGAATCAATCTATGGAATAGATGATCTCCTGCGTTCCATTAATCAAGTCCGAGATGAATTTCGTAAACGTTATCAAATCCCCATGATTTTTTGGGTAAATGATGAAGTGTTACAGAAAATCCTGCGGTTAGCTCCCGATTTTGCCAGTTGGGCAGCTACACCAATTAGATTTGAAATGACTTCTATTGGATTACTAGAATTTCTCCACCAAGAAACTGACGATCTATTTACGAGAGTTTTACAAAGTAATTATGCACAAGGTAATCCTGTTACCTTAGAACAAGTATGGATTAGCAGTGATCAACTGCATTATGCAATTAAAGAATTGTATGATAGGGGGATTGGAATCGAAGCAGAATTAAATGCTAGGTTAGAATTTATTTTTGGCATAGATGATTATGTCAATAATCGGATTGATTCTGCCTTAAATAACTTTCAGAAAAGTTTGCGTTTTTGGCATCATCAAGAAAACTTAGGGCTAACAGAATATGCAACTGATAGAACAGCAGAATTATCTGATTCATCCTATGCTGATCTTTTAAAACTGTCAATTTTATTATTTTATATTGGATTATGTTGCTGTCGTCTTGCCGAACAAAATCCCAAATTAAAAGAAAGATATTGGCAATCAGCTAAAACATATTTTCAGCAATGTTTACAAACATTTGAAATTGCTGGACGGATAGATTTAGTTTCAGAATTTATTGAACAATTATTAGAAGTCTTATATAGTTTAAAATCATGGGCAGTATTAGAAGTTGTCGCTAAAAAATCCCTAGAATTACATCAAATATATGGTAGGAAAATTCAATTAGCTTGTGATTATGGTTTTTTAGCACAGGTAGCCGTACATAATTCTAACTGGATACAAGCTAGTATTTTAGCGCATATATCACTACTACAATTAGAAACAGAAAAAAATCACCCAGAATCAAATCATTATTTATTTCCTCTGATATTAGAACAAATTTATTTATTAACTTTAGCAGAAGCCCTCAATCATCTAGGACAAATAACGGGAGCAAAAGAATATATAAATGCAGCATCTCAACAACTGTCATCAGCTTTAGAAAACAGTGAACATAAATATGATGCCCATCGTTATATTCGCTTATTACATAATTTAAGATCATTATACTTTCAAGTAGGACACTATCTTCAAGCCTATATTATTAAACAAAAACTCCGTTCTGTAGAACAACAATATGGTTTTGTCCCCTTTATTGGGGCTGGACGGTTACAACCGCAAAGACAAGTCACCAACCCCACTTTAATATCTACATTTGCTAGTAATAGTATAGCCTTAGAAATTGCCGCTTCTGGTAGAGAATATGATGTTAATAACTTAATTGGGAGAATTAGTCGTGCAGACCAAAAATTAATAGTTATTCATGGACAGTCAGGTGTTGGTAAAAGTTCTACTGTTACGGCTGGCTTAGTTCCCGCACTGCAAAACCGGGCTGTTGGTGATCAAATTGCTGTACCAGTTGTCCTCCAAGTCTATACAGATTGGTTAGGAGAATTAGGTAAATCTTTTACCAAGGCCATGTTAGAACTGCAAAAAATATCAGCCATGGAAACAGAATTTAGATCTGATATTTCTATACCTACAACTATTAATAGTATTTTGCAAAAATTACGGGAAAATGCAGATAATCATTTAATTACAGTGTTAATTTTTGACCAATTTGAAGAATTTTTCTTTGGTCATACAGATATTCAGAAAAAACAAATATTTGATCAATTTATTAGTGATTGTTTAGGTGTATCTTTTGTGAAAGTTATTTTGACTTTGCGCGAAGATTATTTACATCGCCTTCTAGATTTTAAATGTCTTTCATCAATCGAAACAATTAATAATAATATTCTTGACAAAAATATTCGTTATCAACTTAATAACTTTTCTCCTGAAAATGCCAGAAAAATCATTCAGAAATTAACTGAACGTTCACATAATCAATCCCAACTCAAATTAGAACCAGATTTAATTGATGCGTTAGTTGCTGATTTGTCTTCAGAACTGGGCGAAGTTCGTCCGATAGAATTGCAATTAGCGGGCGCACAATTACAAGATAAATATATTACTACCCTTGCCCAGTATCAAGCATATCGTCCCAATAAATTAATCCAAAGATATATTAAAGAATTAATTAAAGAATGTGGAAAAGAAAACGAACGGGCTGCTCTCCTGGTTTTATATTTATTAACAGATGATCATAATAAAAGACCTTTTAAAACCCGGACAGAATTAACATTAGAACTCTCAGAGTTAGAAGATCCTAGTAACTTAGAATTGATTTTAGATATTTTAGTTCGCTCCGGGTTAGTTGTGATATTTCCCAATGTTCCCGAACGCTATCAATTAATTCATGATTATTTAGTCAGCTTAATTCGTTATTTACAACAACAGGAATCTGGATTACAAACACAAATTAATACATTACAGGATCAGGTTAGAAATAGTTATCAAGAAATTGAACGGCTTAAAAGTGAATTAAGAAAAACTCAGAACGGTGTTAGTTTAGAACAGACACACCATTCACAAGGAGATAATTTACTGGCAGAATTAAGAGAATTACGAAAGCGAGAAGAAGCAAGTCAAATAGAAATTCAACATTTACGCACAGAATTAAAAGAAAAAGAGTTACTTGCAAAATTAGCCGATAGCCAAGAAAAACAACGTTTGGGTGCAATTAGATTAAATATTGCCCTGAAAATAGCCTTAACAGCTTCTATTATTGCTATGTTTGCCTTAACTACTTGTGTGACTACGTCCACAGATAGTGAAATGAAAACTCTAAGTGCATCTAGTGAGACTTTATTTGCTTCTCAAAAAGGTATTGATGCTCTCAAGGAAAGTTTGAAAGCAGGAAAAAAATTAAAAAAAACTCTATGGATAGATACTTCTACTCAAGAGAAGGTATTAACTGCACTGTATCAAGCGGTTTATGGAGTCAAAGAACGTAATCATTTAGAAGGTCATTTGTCGGGAATCAGAATGGTGACATTTAGTGCAGATAAATCTTTAATAGCTTCAGCTAGTGCAGATACAACAATTAAACTTTGGAGTCCTAATGGTCTTTTAATCAAGACTTTATCAGGACATGAAGATGTAGTAAATAGTGTTATTTTTAGTCCTGATAGTCAAATGTTAGTTTCCGCTAGTCAAGACAAAACAATTAAACTCTGGAGTCGAAAAGGTAAACTACTCAAAACTTTACTAGGTCATACATCTATGGTCAATAGTGTAAGTTTCCATCCTGATGGTCAAATTATCGCCTCTGCAAGTACCGATAAAACCATAAAATTGTGGAATCAAGAAGGTAAACTACTAAAAACATTATCTGGTCATAAAGATGCTGTTTTAGCCGTAGCTTGGTCTAATGATGGGAAAATTTTGGCTTCTAGCAGTGGTGATAAAACCATAAAATTGTGGAGTAGCAAAGGTCAATTAATCAAAACTTTACCAGCCCATGAAGATGCTGTTTTAGCTATAGCTTGGTCTAGTGATAGTAAAATTCTGGCTTCTGCTAGTAAAGATAAAACCATAAAATTATGGAATCAAGAAGGTCAATTACTCAAAACTCTTTCTGGACATAGCAACGGTGTTATTAGTATCAATTTTAGCAGCGACGGTCATACTTTAGCATCTGCTAGTATGGATGAAACAGTTAGAGTTTGGAGTATTGATGGTAATTTACTAGGAACTCTGCGAGGACATAATGGTTGGGTAAATAGTGTTAGTTTTAGCCCTGACCGACTAACTTTAGCATCTGCTGGTAGAGATAAAACTATTATTTTGTGGCGTTGGGATAGTCTAATTTTACCTAATCCCCAAGCTAATAATGATTGGGTAACAAGTATTAGTTTTAGTCCTGATAGTAATACTATTGCCGGTGCTTGTTTGGATAAAACAATCAAAATCTGGAATCGGGAAGGTAAATTACTCAAAAAATTCATAGCCCATAATGATCAAGTTTGGGCTGTAGCTTGGTCGCCTAATGGTAAAATTATTGCTTCTGCTAGTAAAGATAAAACTATAAAATTATGGCATCAAGATGGTAAATTATTAAAAACATTATCTGGTCATAATGATCTAGTTTTAGCTGTAGCTTGGTCGCCAGATGGTAAAATTATCGCTTCTGCTAGTAAAGATAAAACCATAAAATTATGGAATCAAGATGGTAAATTACTAAAAACTTTAAATGGTCATACTGATGCTATTAATTGGGTGAGTTTTAGTCCTAATGGTAAATTTCTAGCCTCCGCTAGTGATGATAAATCAGTAAAAATATGGACAAGTAATGGCGAAATGATCAAAAATTTAACTGGTCATACTCGCAGGGTAAATGGTGTAGCCTGGTCGCCTAATGGTAAATTATTAGCTTCTGTTAGTCTTGATAGTACGGTGAAAATTTGGAGTGAGAACGGTCAATTACAAAAAACCCTGATGGGGTATGGTGATGGTTTTATTAGTGCTAAGTTTAGTCCAGATGGTAAAACTCTAGCCGTCAGCAGTGATAATAAAATCAGGTTGTGGAATCAAGAAGGTGTTTTAATGATGGTTTTAAAAGGTGATGCAAAAGATTTAAGCAGCGTCAGTTTTAGTCCAGATGGTAAAATATTAGCGGCTGGTAGTGGTAATAGTCATGTAATTTTACGGAAGTTATCGGATATGACATTAGAAAGATTACTGAAAAGTAATTGCCATATATTAAAAAATTATCTACTATATAATCCAAACCTGCCCAAAAGCGATGCCTATAAAGAGGAAAGTTATAGAACTTTATGTCAAAATAATTAGGGGAATAATTAGTGATTTATAATTCTTCTTTTTCATCTATTCTTTAGCAAATAAAAAGCCATATAGGACTATGCAAATTACTTTTTTACCAGATGATATCACCGTTAATGCCCAAGTAGGAGAACCGTTGTTAGATGTCGCAGAACGGGCTGGAGTATCCATTCCTACTGGTTGTTTAATGGGAACTTGTCACGCTTGTACTGTAGAATTAGATGATGGTGAAGTTATCCGGGCTTGTATTACCGCAGTTCCACCAGGAAAAGATAAATTAACGATACATCTTTTTAGTGATCCAACTTGGTAATTATCTATGCAGCAATCTACTTCTAATCATAATCAAGATTTTATCCGACAACTAATAACTTTAGTTGCTGTTGTTGGTGCTTTTGTGGTGAATGTAGCATCAAATATTTTTCCCTTAAATGGACTGAGTATAGGGGCAATTTCTAACACTTTATTTAAAGATGTGTTGATTATTCCTGCTAACTATGCTTTTGTCATTTGGGGAGTGATTTATTTAGGATTATTTGCTTTAGCAGTTTATCAATTTCTACCTAACCAAAAACAGGATGCAGATTTACGCAAAACAGGTTATCTGTTAGTGATTGCTTCTGTTTTTCAAAGTATTTGGGTGTATTTATTTTTATCTAGACTTTTTGCTTTTTCTGTTGTGGCTATGTTCGGTATTCTCATACCGCTGATGGCTATTTATCATATTTTAGGCATTGGCAAAAAGCGGGTATCTCAAACGAAAAAGTTATGCTTGCATAATCCTGTGAGTATTTATTTGGGTTGGATTTCTGTGGCAACTGTGGTAAATGTGGCTTCTGCACTATATTTTTATGGTTGGAATGGTTGGGGTATTAATAGTCAGGTCTGGACTATCATCATGTTGGTGGTAGCCACAGCAATTGCGGCTGTGATTGCAATTAGGTACAAAGATATTCCCTATACTGGTGTTACGGTTTGGGCATTAATAGCGATCGCTGTTAAACATAGTAATATTGATTTATTGCGGAATTTAGCGATATTTTTGGCGGTTATTTTGATCTTTCTAGTAGTCTGTCAAATAAATTTTGACGGATAAGGGAATGAACCACGAAGGCACGAAGAACACGAAGGAAGAAGGAAAGAAGAAAAATCTATTTACCCGTCAATTAGTTCTTGACAGACTACTAGCAACAATAATTAAAAGCAAGAATTTATCTCTCGCCCAGACGCAGAGGCACGGAGAGTAAAAGTTTGAGTGGTTAAGGATTATTTTGCCATAAACCACGCCATAGCAGATAAAGTCAACAATAAAGGCGTTAACCAATCACCCCACCGCACATATAAAGTCTGAGTTTGACGAGGATAAATAGTTTCTGCGTGAGTTTCGTAGGTGTTATAAGCCGATTTCCAGAGAGTTTGCCCATGGGGATTAATAAATGCCGAATAACCTGTATTTGTTGCCCTCACAGCCCATCTATCAGTTTCAATTGCCCGCATGATATCCTGGGCATGATGTTGATTTGCCATTGCTGCCGTATAATGGGCATCATTGGAAGAACTGAGCATAAATTTTCCCCCCATAGAAGCTTGATATCGGAAGTTTTCCGCAAAAGCAGATTCATAACAAATACCAATAATTGCTTTTCCGAAAGGAGTATCAAAAATTTGTTTGGCTTTACCCGGAACTTGGTGTGCTTCTAGCGGTGATAAACGTTGAATAATTCCCCCTAAAATATTTTCAAAAGGAATATATTCTCCTAATGGCACAAGTTTAGATTTATCATAACGGCTAGTAATTGCCCCATTCCCAAGAACCGTAAATAAACTATTTGTATAACTACTTCCTTGTTCACCAAATGCACCTATCCAAGCTATTACACCCCTTTCCCGAATAGCTGCGAATAAAGGAGTTTGAAGTAAATCACGAGAAAAAATAGGTATAGAAGCCTCCGGGGTAAGAACAGCTTGCACACCTTGATTAGTTAAACTTAAATATCCTTCAGTGTAACCAGTAATCGCCCGACGTAAACCTTGAGGAAGAACCTTAATTTTATTAGGAATATTACCTTGGATAACACCGATTTTTATAGCCGTATTCGCACCTTCCGTCAACGGTTGACTATAGAGAATAAAACCAATTAAATGAGCCAGAATAAATAGAGAAAGAGCCGAATAAATAGTAATTCTTTCTTCCTTTGCGCCTTTGCGCCTTTGCGTGAGATATTCCGCAATTAACCCATTAAACGCCACAATTACCGCTGTTATAGTATTTGGTCCAGAAAGCTGTCCTAAATGGAGAATTACCAGATTTTGCGGTGATTGAGTGTAAGCCAAGGAACTCCACCACAGAGGACTAGCGCTCCAGAGACTTTCTAACCCACACCATAAGGCTGTACCAAAGAGAACACGCAACCAAGGATTTCCCCTATCTAGACGCACCATTAAAGCTGCCCAAACAGAGACTAATATCCCCCCCCAAAGGCTAATAAATGCCCAACAAAGGAGGGTAATAGTTAAACTGGGCAACCAGGGAACACCCAACCAATCCATTGGATGAATCCCTGTAATCCATGACAAGGCAACTCCGTGATAACCGATACCCCAAATTAGGGCAAGGGGCAGGGGGCGGGGGGTAGGGGGATCTGTTTTGGATGTATATTTAATAATTAGTATCCATAGGGGTACAAGGGCAATCCAGGCTAGTAACCATGCACCAATAGGGGCAACGGTCGTTCCCATGAATATGCCACTGATAAAAGATAAGGTATAATATTTAATGGATTTGGAAATCTTTTGGTGTCCGAGTTTGATCATCTCCTTGTGTCCTAAAGTACATAAAGTAATTCAATTCAGATCCCCGACTTCTCTAAGAAGTCGGGGATCTTGTTTCTTGTTAATTGTCTATTCTGCTTCTTCTAGTTCGCCATTATCACCTGTGTCGGGGGGGACAATTGCAACTCCGGTAATGGCATCATCTTCGTCTAGACGTTGCACTCTGACTCCGGTGGCTGATCTTGATTGGATAGAAATGGCATTGACCGCTTGACGAATGATGATACCGCGATTGGTGGCCATCATGATTTCTTCGTCGCTGTTGACAATTCGCAAGGTGGCTAATTTGTCTTTGGTTTTGCGGTTTTTGAATTTGGTGGCCATTAAACCTTGACCAGCACGGTTTTGCAGTCGGAATTGGGAAACGGGAACGCGCTTGCCATAACCGCCCATGGTAATGACTAATACCCAAGGTCCGGTACTGTTGGCGTTGCTGACTTCTACAATTTCCTCGCTATTTTCGATTTCGGCAATTTCTGCGGTTTCTACAATTTCTTCAATTTCTGCGGTTTCTTCGATTTCTTCGCTTTCCCCTTCTATGACAGTAGCTAAGGTATCAAGAATAGCCGCAGGTAGGATGTCCATGCCTATGAGTTCGTCTTTGTTCTTGAGTTTCATGGATTTTACACCACGAGTGGCTCTACCCAAGGGACGCAGTTGATCATGAGTACAGCGGAAGTGAATGGCCATACCTTGACGTGAACCGATAATGATGCTGTCTTCGACTCTAGCTCTTCTCACCCAGCGCAGTTGGTCGCCTTCTTCTAAGGATATGGCAATTAATCCGTTGGCGCGAATATGGCTAAATGCTTCCAGGACGGTTTTTTTGATGTTACCGCCTTTGGTGAGCATGACGAGATATTCTTCGCTGCTAAATTCGTCTACGGGGACAATAGAGGTAATTTTTTCTTCTTTGGGAATGGGCAACATTTGTACAATCGGTGTCCCCCGACTGGTACGAGAACTGACGGGAATTTGATATGCTCTTAGGCAGTAAACAACTCCGCGATCGCTAAAGAATAAGATACTATCATGGTCGCAGCAGGTTAAGAAATGCTCAATGGTATCATCATCTTTGACTTTCGCGCCGGCTTTGCCTCTGGTAGCACGGCTTTGGGATTCAAAGGTGTTGACAGGCATCCGTTTGATGTAACCTTGTTCTGTTACCAGAATAATCGCCTTTTCATTGGCAATTAAGTCAATATCATCTATGTCTCCTTCCCCATGAGTAATTACTGTTCTCCGGGGTGTGGCAAAACTAGTTTTAATTTGACTAATTTCCGTTTCAATGATTTCTAATACCCGTTCCCGGTTAGCTAAAATATCCAGTAAGTCGGTAATTTTAACTTGTAAATCGTCGTGTTCCAGGCGAATTTTATCGGCTTCTAGTGCTGTTAACCGCCGTAGTTGCATTTGCAAAATTGCGTCTGCTTGCACTTCCGACAGTCCGTAGGTGGTAATTAACTCACCTTTGGCTGTGGGTGCGTCTGGTGCATGACGAATTAAAACAATAATTGCATCTAATCGTGACAGGGCAATTAATAATCCTTGCAATAGGTGATCTCGTTCTTGAGCTTTCCTGAGTTCGTAGCGAGTCCGGCGTTCAATGGAGAGAATGCGGAAATCTAGGAAGACGCTGAGGAAACGTTTGAGGTTCAGGGTTTGGGGTTCACTGTTGACCAGTGCCAACATATTCGCCCCAAAGTTAGACTGTAAAGGGGTTTGTTTATAAAGATTGTTTAAAACGACGCGGGGATAGGCATCACGTTTTAATTCTATGACAATTCTCATGCCGTCGCGATCGCTCTCGTCCCGGATATCGGAAATGCCCTCAATGCGTTTATCATTCACCAATTCGGCAATTTTTTCAATTAATGCCGCTTTATTGGTTTGGTAAGGCAATTCGGTGATGATAATTGCTTCCCGTTCGGGACGGTTGCGTTGGGTAATGGTTTCAATATTAGCCACACCCCGCATGGTAATTGAACCGCGTCCAGTGGTATAAGCTTCTTTAATGCCAGTGACTCCCAATATCTGCGCCCCAGTCGGGAAGTCGGGACCGTGAATATACTGCATTAACTGAATGTCAGTTATTTCGGGATTGTGAATTAGTGCCACTAATCCATCAATCAATTCTCCCAAGTTATGCGGAGGAATATTTGTGGCCATTCCCACAGCAATCCCCGAAGAACCATTGAGGAGAAGTTGAGGAATGCGGGAGGGTAAAACTGTGGGTTCTTGTTGAGAACCATCGAAGTTATCGGCAAAGTCTACGGTTTCGGCTTCAATATCCTGGAGGAGGGCTACACTGGTTAGGGCGTGCAGACGACATTCTGTGTACCGCATTGCCGCCGGCGGATCATTGTCCACTGAACCAAAGTTACCATGTCCACTGATGAGAGGCGATCGCATGGAGAAATCCTGCGCCATCCGCACCAAAGCATCATACACTGCTGTATCACCGTGGGGGTGATATTTACCCAAAACTTCCCCGACCACACGGGCGCATTTCCTAAAGGGGCGATCATGTAGTAAACCCAGTTCGTGCATGGCATAGAGGATGCGACGATGCACAGGTTTAAGACCATCCCTAGCATCTGGCAGCGCCCGACCTACAATGACGCTCATGGCGTATTCTAGATAAGACCGCGACATTTCACCTCGCAAATCCGTCGGGATAATCCTCTCCTGTGAGGTTGTCATAAACTCGAAAACTCCAAAAAAATGTAGATTTTAGGCTTCAACTTGACAAAAGACAAAATTATGTCAAATTAACTTTGAATAGTTGTCATATTTTGCTATGATTCTAACATATTGTGACGCAATTCGCACAAATACTATCTAATCTCCAAAAATAGTCAATTTACAACTTATATAAAAAGGCTAGATTCTTGAAAACAATCTATAAATTTGATTGATTAATTGCATCTAAAATAACTTTTCAAAATGAAAACAGAAGGACAAATAATTTCCAAATTTCCCATCATATTCAGCCGAAATAACAAAATCCCCGACTTCTCAAAGAAATCGGGGATTTGATTTTAAGCAGGAGGATAACCAGCAGCAGTCAAAGCTTCTTTAATAGCAGTTTCTGAAGCTTGAGTATCTACATTGACAAACTTGGTTTTGGTATCAGCTTCCACAATAGCATTAGTATCAATAGCTTTAACTGCCTTGGTTATATTACTAGCACAAGCAGAACAAGCCATTCCGGGAATAGTCAGTGTGATTGTCATAGGTAAAAAATGAGTGGAAACTCAATTAAAAGTCACAAAAATATGCGTCTTAACTAACTGCATTATGCTTGAAAAGAAAGTATATCTTAAATCTTCTAGATTAATTAGTCAAGAAAGAACAATTGTTGATTTTTTGCGCCAGAAAAGCTAGTACCGCAGGGTAGATTTCCACCGATTTCCTGTGGTAGTTGACAGCAAAACACGAATATAGTAACTTCGTACTATATAAATTTGGTTCTCAATGTCATCTACCTCTAAGATACAAGGTTGGGTTGACGTATGTTACCCAACACAGTAGGTTTTCTAACATCAACCCTGAATTAATGTTTGAAAATCTGGCTCATTTTTAATGTCATCAAAATCAATATCAGTTGCAGCATCTTCTCGATAACTGGGATTAAATTCCATAGCTTTTTGCAGATTTTCCAAAGCTAATTCCACCTTTCTTTGGAGTGCATAACAGGCAGCTTTATGATAATATGCGCTAGGATAATCAGATTTAATTTCTAATGCTTTATCAAAACTGATAATTGCTTGATCATCTTCTCCCAACATTACCAAAGTGTAACCCCGTTTATCCCAGACTTTAGGAGAATTGGGTTGAAATTCTAGAGCTTTATCAAAAGAAGTAACTGCATCTTCATAACGTTCTAATTCTAGCAAAGATAAACCACGATTTACCCAAGCAACTCCATCATCAGGTTTAATTTTAGTAGCTTTATCAAAACAGTTAAAAGCCTCTTGATGTTTTCCTAAATTTCCACAAGCCACACCAATATCACACCAAGCTTGATGATATTCAGGATTGATTTTAATGGCTTGATTATAGGAAGCTATAGCATCTTTATAGCGTTTTAGACGATTGAGAATTATCCCCCGTTTCAGCCAATTTTCTGGATTTTCAGGTTGAATTGTAATGAGTTGTTCGTAAATAGCTAAAGCATCTTCATGGCGTTTTTCTAAAAATAGTATTTCTGCTTGTTTGATATAATCATCAATAGAAACTTCTGGTTGTAATGGTTCTGGTGCTTTTTCTGGTGTTGGAGTAGGTGTAATTTCCGCTAACTCTTTGAGAATTATATCTTTACATTGTTGAGCATCAATTTCCAACTTTTGCAAATTTTCCAGAATAGTAACTTGCTGTTTTTGCACGTCATTTTGTAAACCGGAAAACTGAGATGTAAATTCTCCACCCGACTTTTCTAAATTCTCAATAATTTGCTGTTGTCGTTGTTGAGCATTATNNNNACTGAGATGTAAATTCTCCACCCGACTTTTCTAAATTCTCAATAATTTGCTGTTGTCGTTGTTGAGCATTATTTTGTAATTCTGTAAGTTGCTGAGAAAATTCGCTTTGTAATTTACCAAAATCCTCAAGTAATTGATATTTTTGAACTTGGGTATCGGTTTTTAATTCAGTAATGTCTGACTTAAATATATTATTCAGGTTTTCGATATTACCTATAACTATATCTTTTTGATTTTTAACATCTAATTGAAATTGAGATAATTCATTATTAAATTCTGATTGTAATTTCCCTAAATTCTCAACAGTATGAAATTTCTGTTGTTGAGTTTCCGACTCTAACTCTTGAAATTGAGATATCAAATCAGCGCGAGATTGTTCAATATCACTAACAGCGATATCTTTTTGATTTTCTACTTCTGACTTGAGTTGGGTAAATTGAGAAAATAACTCAAATTCTAACTTTTTGATATTGTCAATTGTAATTTTTTGCTGTTGAGCAGATAAGGTTAATTGTTCTAGTTGAGTATTTAATCTAAACTCTAAATTACTAATATTCTCTTGAGCAGATTTAACTTCAATTTCCAAAGCTGTTAAAAACTCTTGTTTTGATTTAGGTAAATCAGATAAAAGAATAGATAAATTTTCTTCCTCACCATGAATCTTTTGTTTAAGTGTATTAACTTCCTGTGCTAATTCTTGAGTAGTATTTTTAGATGCTTGAATCAGTTTTTTTGCTTCTGCTTGAACCGTAGTTAATTGAGTTTGCAAATTTTCAATTCCTTGAATTTGCTGCATTGCTCGTTCGACAATTTCTCTAATTACTGCTCGACGAAAAAACCATAATATGGCAATTAAGACCACAGGAAATAAACTTAAAATAGTCAACCAGATATTAAGCAAAGTATTCGTGCGAGTAAAAGCCCGTTCAAAATCAGATTGAACTTGTTTTTGAGTTCTGGTTTCTTGTCGCAGTCGCGCTAATTCTTCCCGTTCCTGATTTGATAGTACCTGAGCAGTAGCAGATGGTACAGAATACCCACTGATAAAAGCCGTTGATAGCAGTAAGGGTGACAAGAAAATGGCACTTTTTAAAGCCAGATTTGAGAACATGGGGTTTTTGCTGTTCATAACAATTTTCCCTATCCAGTGGTGATTTTTTGCAGAAGCGTGATTGGATGTTAGGGTAGCTGTTTGATATTAGCAGATTATCTAGAGAGATATCCGTTCTATAAAACTTACCCAAAATTACCAAAGTCTAGACACATCTGGACAGCGATAACCTTAGTGTTTACTTCCTGCTTCATCACGG